>NZ_JBEZKJ010000053.1:0-58302 GCF_040651675.1 Streptomyces sp. NPDC048415
CCCGGTGCGACGGCCGTCACAGCGGTTCTCGCCCCCTCCGCCCCTGCCCGTCCCGTACCTGAGGGGCTCCGCCCCCCAGACCCCCCGTATCGCGCGTCGCGCTCGTCCTCAAACGCCGGACGGGCTGGAGATTTCCAGTTTGGGGGCGGAGCCCCGCTCACGGGGACGTCGGCTTGCCCGCTGTGTCGAGCCAGGTGTGGAAGAGGGCCGTGAGGTCCTGGCCGGACTCGCGTTCGGCGAGGTGGATGAACTGGGCCGTGGTGCCGTGTCCGTCACGATGGTCGGCGGCCCAGGTCCGCAGGATGCGGAAGAACAGGGGATCACCGACCGCGGTACGCAACTTGTGCAGGGCCATGGCACCGCGCGCGTACACGGGCGTGTCGAAGATATGCGCACCGCTCCCGGGATCGGCGGGCGGAAACGCCCACAGATCACTGCTCGCGGGACTCGCGTACAGCGAGTCGAAGGTCTTCTGCGCGCTCTTGCCCCCGTGCTGCTCGGCATAGAGCCACTCGGCGTACGTCGCGAAGCCTTCGTTGAGCCAGATGTCCTTCCATCCGGTGAGGGAGACGGAGTCTCCGAACCACTGGTGAGCGCTTTCGTGAACGAGGGTGCTCAGATCGGGCGCGGAATCGTAGACGGGCCGTGTCTGGGTCTCCAGCGCGTATCCGACCTGCGGCGCCCGGTCGACGATGGCCCCGGCGGCCCGGAAGGGGTAGGGACCGAAGACCTTGCTCTCCCAGGCCAGCACGGAAGGCAGCTTCTTGAGGACGGGCGCGGCGGCGGCCGCCTCGCGGGGGTCGACGGCGTTGTACACCTTGACCCCGTCCGGGGTGGTGTACCGCTCGACCTTGAACTTTCCGACGGTGGCCGTGGCCAGGTAGGCCGCCATCGGTTCGGACTGCCGCCAGCGGAACGTGGTGCGGCCGTGGGCGGTCCTCTGCCCGCGGAAGACACCGTTCGCGACGGCGGTGCGCCCCTTGGGGACGGTGAGCGTGAAGTCGTACGACGCTTTGTCCTTGGGGTGGCTGTTGGCGGGGAACCACGTCATGGCGCCCTGGGGCTCACCGGCCACGAACGCCCCGTCGTCGGTGGGAATCCAGCCGTCCAGGGAGCCGTCGGGGTCGGTGACCGGTTTGGGCGTGCCGGAGTAGGTGACGGTGACGCGGAACTCCTGGTCGGCGCACAGCGGGTGCCGTGGGGTGACGACGAGTTCCTGGCCGTCGCGGCTGAAGGCCGCCTTCGCGTGGTCAACAGTGATGCCCGTGACCTTCAACCCTTTGAAGTCGAGGTCGAAGCGGGTCAGCCGTTGCGTGGCCCGGGCGGTGATGACGGCCTTGCCGTCGAGGTGGCGGCGCTGCGGGTCGTAGCCGAGGGTCAGGTCGTAGTGGTGGACGTTGTAACCGCCGTTGCCCGCGAGGGGGAAGTACGGGTCTCCGGCGCCGGAGGAGCCGACGGTCCCGGCGGCCGCCGGTCCGGCCGCGACGAGCAGGGCCGCGACGGCTACGGGGACTGTCGCGACCACGGCTTGTCGACGAAGCCCAGTTGTGCGTCTTGCGGCCTGCATTGGGCGTGGCGTCACTCTCACTCCTCCGGGTCGACGATGATCACTCGCGCTCAGCCTATGAGTCTCCTGGGCGGCGAACCCCCTCAGTCAGGTCAAGTTACGCCGGGGCGTCGCGCATGCGTACCGGCGAGACCTCGCCGGCGAGTTCCGGGAAGTTTCAGCGGTTTCCGGCGTCCCGTTCCGCGTCCCGGGCGGCCGGGCCCACCGCACGGTGGTCCGCCTGGCTCGCGATGCCGCCGACCATGCGCACGCTGAACGCGCCGGTGACCACCACCTCCGGACGGTGGCGGCGCATCGCGCGCACGATGTCCCGGCGGAGCGAGAGCCCGTACTCGATGACGCCGTCGCGGTGTCCGAGGAACTCGACGGTGTCGACGCCGACTTGGAGGGCTCCGGCTCGCTCCTCCGCCTCACGCAGCGCCGGGCCCGGTCCGGGTGCAGGCCGTCGATGTCGGCTTCTCCCCGGGTCGCCGGCAGATAGCTGACCTGCTTGCCCTGTGCCGTCCACCGGGCTACGGCGTCCCGTACTCGCCGCATGATGGCGTGCGGCACATCGCCGCGGACAGAGGCGCGCCCCCACGTTCGTGCGCCGGCCCATGGGCTCCCCAAGGGCTCTGCACCCAAAGCTCTTGGTCGCGAAAGCGATCCCTCTGGTCGAAACCCCGGACATCATGGGGAAGTTCCCCGCATCGGCAGAGGAGATCCACGTGACCGCCATCTCGCACGCCTGGCCTCATCCACCGGTCAACATAGGGCTCGTCGGCGCGGGGCCCTGGGCGCGGGCCGTGCACGCGCGCGTGCTCGCCGCCGGGCCCGAGACCCGGTTGACGTCGGTGTGGGCGCGCCGCCCGGAGGCCGCACGCGAAACGGCCGCGCCGTACGGTGCCGGCGTCGCCGGGACCTTCGAGGAACTGCTCGACGGCTGTGACGCGGTCGCCTTCGCGGTTCCGCCCGCCGTACAGGCCGACTTCGCGCGGCGGGCCGCGAAGGCGGGCAAGGCCCTGCTTCTGGAGAAGCCGATCGCACTCGATCTGCCGTCGGCACAGCGCCTCGTGGACGCCGTCGACACCGCCGGCGTCGTCTCCCAGCTCGTCCTGACGAACCGATACCACCCCGTCACCCGGCAGTTCCTGAAGACCGCCCAGGGCCTCGACGTCGTAGGTGCGCGGTCCTGCTGTCTGAGCGATGCCTTTCTCGGCGGCGAGTTCGCGACCACCTGGCGCCTCGAACACGGCGCTCTTCTGGACATCGGGCCGCACATCCTCGATCTGCTGGACGCGGCCCTGGGCCCCATCGTCCGGGTGCGCGGCGCCGGGAATCCCCGCCGGTGGTTCGAGCTGACCTGCGAGCACGCGAGCGGGGCCGTGAGCCAGGCGTCGCTGTCGGGGTCGGTCGACGTCGAGCGCGGCATGACGCGGATCGAGTTGTTCGGCCGGCATCCACAGCTCGTCTTCGACAGCGCCGCACTCGACCACGAGGAGTCCTGGCCGGTGCTGCGCCGGGAGTTCGCCATGGCCGTACGAACGGGGAAGTCCGGTGAGCTCGACGCCCACCGCGGGCTGCGGCTCCAGAGCCTGATGGCCCAGGCCTTGGAGAGCTAGGCACGGCCCGCGACGGGCCGCCGAGCGACGCCGTTCAGGCGAAAGGGCCGACAACCGAGCGTGCGCACGGGGCGGTGTGTCGACAACACTGCTGTGAGACTGCCGCTGATCCCTCCCATGCTCGCCACGTCCGGCACCCTGCCGCCCGCCGGGCAGGACATGCGCTGGGCGTACGAGACGAAGCACGACGGTCAACGTGTTGTGGTCTATCTGCCCGGGGACGGAAGCGTGCTGCTGCGAGCCCGGTCCGGGGAGGACATCACCGCCGCGTATCCGGAACTGCGTGCACTGGGCGGCGCCCTCGGCACGACCCCCGCGGTCCTGGACGGTGAGGTACTGGTCCTGGACGAACAAGGTCGGGGCGACTTCCAGCTGCTGCAGTCACGGATGGGCCTCGCCCAGTCTCCGGGCAAGGCCGCTCGCCGTGCGGTGGAGGCTCCCGCGCACATCGTCCTGTTCGACGTCATGTATCTGGAGGGCGATCTGACGGGCCTGCGCTACGCCCGGCGGCGGCGCGAGTTGGAGGGGCTCGCCCTCGGCGGCCCGTTCTGGTCGACGCCGACCGCGCTCGTCGGCCACGGTGAGCTGGCCCTGCGGGCGACGCGGGAGAGCGGCCTTGAGGGGCTGGTCTGCAAGCGGCTGGACTCCGTGTACGAGGCCGGGGTGCGCTCACGCGCCTGGATCAAGATCCGCAACATGAGAACGGTGGACGTCATTGTCGGCGGCTGGCTGTCCGGCAAGGGGCGCCTGTCGGGGCTGCCCGGCGCCGTTCTCGTGGGCCAGCGGGAGGCGGGACGGCTGCGCTACGTGGGGAGCGTGGGGGCCGGCTGGAGCGAGGCAGAGCGGGCGGAACTGGCCCGGCTGCTGCATGCCGCCGAGACCGACAGCTGTCCCTTCGACAGCGTTCCGCGGGTGCCCGGAGCGCACTGGGTGGTGCCTCGGCTGGTCGGCGAGGTCCGCTACAGCACCCGTACCCGGGCGGGACTGCTGCGACAGCCGTCGTGGCTGCGCCTGCGCACCGACCTCGCTCCCGAGGACTCCGCGGCCGATCTTCCCTAGGGGCATGGCTCAGGGCATGGCTGCCCGTGGACGGCCATGCCCTGCGCGTCCTGGTCAGGTCCTGCCGGGACCGCCGCTTCCGAAGGACCCGCTGGATCCGGGGACCCAGCGCTTTCGATGCTGGTCGTCGGCGTGCTTGCTCCCCGCGGAGTGGATGTTGTACGGCATCAGCCGCTCGCTCTCGTCCACGGCGTGCGGAACCTCGTCGGGTTCCCTCATCTCCCGGATTTCGTGCACGGCGCCCGTGTCGGGCAGCTTCGGATGGTCCTCGGGAGCGGGCGGGCCCGACTCCTGATCGCGCACCTTGATGCCCAGCCGGACGGCCCAGACGAGCGCGCCGGCGATGAAGATGCCACCGACGAAGGCAGCGACCGCGTTCAGCGTCGAACTCGCTGCGATCATTTCATAGCTCGCGGTGTTCATTTTGCTCGCGTACCCCCAATACCAGGGGAGACTTGCGTGGTGCTCCGTCAGCGACGGCCCTTTAAGTGTATTCCGGTTCCGCGTTTCCGCTTCTTACCGGACGGTGGGCCACCGCTGCGAACATCGTCACGGACATGTGCAGGGCACCTCGCTCGGCGGCCTCCGTGAGCTCCGCGTACAGGCGGTCGCGCCGATCCTCCGTGGTCAGTCCGCGGCGCACGGCCGACCCGCCCAGCATGCGGATCAGGGGCCAGGCGACCGACGCGTGGTCCTGAAGCAGGGCCTGCGATCCCCGGTCGTCGATCACCAGACCAGCGGCCGACAGGCGGCCCACCAGCTTGCGTCCGGAGTAGGGGTCGGCTGCCGCGGACAGCGCTCCGGACATGAGGGCCGCGACGGTCTCCGGGTCGCCGGGGTGCAGGATCGTGGTCGCCCAGTCGGTGTCCAGCAGGGCGACCCGCCCGCCGGGGCGCAGCACGCGCGCGATCTCGGCGACTGCCTTGTCGGGTTCGACGAGGTGCTGGAGCACCCGTTCGCACCACACCACGTCGACCGAGGCGTCGGGCACGGGCAAGGTGAGCGCGTCGCCGTCCACGAAGCGGGCCCGGCTGCCGGTGTCGGCCGCCCGCTGTTCGGCCACGCTACGCAGCCCGGGGTTCGGCTCGATGCCGAGTGCCTCACCTCCGGGAGCCACGGCGGCCGCCAGGTGCCGGGTCTGCGATCCGGTGCCGGCGCCGATGTCGACCGCCCGCTCGCCGGGCCGCACGGCCAGCGCCGCATGCGCCCAGGCGCGCAGCCGTCGTACGCCGTCATTGGTGTCCTGCGCGTCCAGGGCGCCCACCAGCCTCTCGACGTTCGAGGCGGCGATGTTCCGCGCGTGGAATTGTGAAGTAGGTCGCGTGTCCCCCATGCCGGTCACTCTAGGACCACCGGGCTCGGCTCCGTCGTCAGATGGTGTAACGCCTCAGGGCCGGTGTCGCGGCGGCCAGGCCGAGGACGGCGGCGATCACCAGCAGGCCGCCGCCCGCGACGGCGGCGCGTGCCCCGAGGACCGAGCCGATCGTGCCGTGCAGGACGTCGGCGAGGCGCGGGCCGCCCACGACGACGACGGTGAACACGCCCTGCATCCTGCCGCGCATCTCGTCGGTGGCGGCGGACAGCAGGATCGCGCCGCGGAAGACCATGGAGACCATGTCGGCGACTCCGGCCGCGGCGAGGAAGGCGACCGCCACCCACAGGCTGGTGCTGAGCCCGAAGCCCGTGATGGCCGCTCCCCATGCCGCGACCGCGGCGATGACCATCAGGCCGTGTCTGCGGGCCCGGGAGAAGGTTCCCGACAACAGCCCGCCGATCACCGCGCCGATGGGGATCGCCGCGAACAGCAGACCGAGGGCGAGCCCTTCGCCATAGGGCGCGTAGGTCTGCGCGGCGAGTTGCGGGAACAGGGCGCGCGGCATGCCGAAGACCATGGCGATGATGTCGGCGAGGAAGGACAGCAGCAGCACCTTGTGCACCGAGATGTAGCGGAAACCGGCGGCGACCTCACGCCAGCCCGCCCGCTTGGCGGCCGACTCCGTCAGGGGTGGCAGCGCGGGAAGCCGGAACACTGCCCATACGGTGACGCACAGGGCGAGCGCGTCGATGAGGTAGAGGTCGGGCAGGCCGATGACGGGAATGAGGGCGCCGGCGAGCAGGGGTCCGGCGACCAGTCCGGTCTGCATGACGGTCGAGCCGAGGGCGTTGGCCGCGGGGAGTTCGTCCGCGGGCACCAGCCGGGCGATGGAGGCGTTGCGGGCGGGGGAGTTCAGCCCGAAGAACGCCTGCTGGAGGGCTAGCAGCGCCATCAGGGCGAGCACCGAGTCGAGTCCGGTGACGGCCTGTATCCAGAACAGCAGCGAGGTGACGGCTATGCCGCTGTTGGTGATGAGGAGCAGCTTGCGCCGGTCCATGCTGTCGGCGATCGCACCGCCCCACAGCGCGAAGACGACGAGGGGCAGCAGGCCGGCGAGGCTGGCGTAGCCGACCCAGGCCGAGGAGCCGGTGATGTCGTAGATCTGCTTGGGTACGGCGACGGCGGTGAGCTGGCTGCCCACCGCCGTGACGATGGTCGAGGACCACAGCCGGCGGTAGGCGGGGCGGCGCAGCGGCCGGGTGTCCATCGTCCAGCGGCGCCATCCACGCCGGTCCGGGGGCGGCGTCGCGGAATTCCCGTCCGCCACAGGGCCGCTGTCCGTACCGCTCTCACTCGTATCCACGCTCGTCCTGGTTGCTCGATACATCTTTCGGTTCAGGGATCACTATGGCCGAGCCGTGGCGACGCGCCTCCCCCGGGGACCCGGCTTGTGCGTGCGCCGTACGACGACTCAGGCGCCGGAGATCAGCGTGGCGCCCATGGTGATCATGGTCGCGGCCACCAGGCCGTCCAGCACGCGCCAGGACGAGGGCCTGGCCAGGAAGCGGCTGAGCAGCCGGGCACCGAAGCCGAGGGCGGCGAACCAGAAGAGGCTTGCCAGGGCCGCGCCGAGTCCGAAGGTCCAGCGCAGTGGGCCGCGGTCGGCCGCGATCGAGCCGAGCAGGAACACGGTGTCGAGATAGACATGCGGGTTGAGCCAGGTCAGGGCCAGGCAGGTGAGCACGGCGCGCCGCACCGAGCCCGCCGGCTCGGTCGCCGCTCGCAGGGCCGAGGGCCTCAGCACTCGGCGGCCGGCGAGGAAGCCGTACACGAGGAGGAATCCGCCGCCGAGCAGCCCGACCGCGGTGAGCGCCGCCGGCCAGGCCCCGACCGCCGCGCCCACACCGCCGACCCCGAGGGCGATGAGCGCCGCGTCGGACAGGGCGCAGATGCCCACCACAGCCAGGACCGCGTCCCGGCGGATGCCCTGGCGCAGCACGAACGCGTTCTGGGCGCCGATGGCGACGATGAGGGAGAGGCCGGTGCCGAATCCGGCGGCCATAGCGGTCAGGGCGTCTGTCATGCCTCGACGCTAGGAGGGTGATCGTCAGGAGTACAGCTAAAGATTCTTACGTATCATTAGTACTTGTGATGACGGAACTCCCGCTCGACCAGGTGCGCACCCTGCTCGCGGTGGTCGACGAGGGCACCTTCGACGCGGCTGCAGCCGCGCTGCATGTGACGCCGTCGGCGGTCAGCCAGCGCGTCAAGTCACTCGAACAGCGCACCGGCCGGGTTCTGCTGATGCGCACGAAGCCGGTGCGGCCGACGGAGTCCGGTGAGGTCGTGGTGCGTTTCGCGCGCCAGCTGGCGCGGCTGGAGCGCGACGCGCACGCCGAGCTGGGCATGACCGGCTCCGGGGAGCCGACGCGCCTGTCGATTGCGGTGAACTCCGACTCGCTGGCCACCTGGTTCCTCCTCGCGCTCACCCGCGTACCGGAGGAGTTGCGGCTCTGCTTCGAGCTGCGCCGCGAGGACCAGGACCACACGGCGGCGCTGCTGCGCGAAGGGCTGGTCATGGCGGCCGTGACCTCGTCACCGGACGCGGTCACGGGCTGCTCCGTGCGCGCCCTCGGCCGGATGCGCTACCTGGCGGTCGCGAGCCCCGGTTTCACCGAGCGGTGGCTCGGCGGCGCGCCGCTGCGTGACCTCATCGGCGGCGTGCCTCTGGTCGTCTTCGACCGCAATGACGCTCTCCAGGACGACTTCGTCCGCGTCCTCGGCGGTGCAGGCGGCGCGAGCCCCCGGCGGCACTTCATGCCCACGTCGGAGGGGTTCGTGGACGCCGTCGTGGCCGGTATGGGCTGGGGCATGGTGCCCCAGGTGCAGGCCGAACCCCTGCTGCGCGCCGGGCGGTTGGTCCATCTCGCGGCGGACCGGATCGTCGACGTGCCGCTGTTCTGGCAGCAGTGGAAACTCGACTCCCCCGCGCTCGCGGCGGTGGCCGACGCCGTGGCCGCCGTCGCCGCGGAGACTCTCGCCACCGGGTCGCGTTCCTGAATCACCGGCTCCCGGGCGGCTCCTGAACGCCGTAGGACCGGGTATCTTCGCGCTGGGCATGGCGGAGCGCTGTCGCGGGTACGCGGCGCGCGTGACGCCGTGCTCCGAGGGCGTCGAGGTGCGGCCAGGGGCCTGAAAGGCGCATTCTTGCTGTGTTACCCCCCTGGCGGCGGGCGGACGAGGGCAGACGAATGACTGGGAGCGCCGAGCGTGAGGACCAGGCGCTGGAAAGCCTGGCCGCCCTGCTCAATGGGGCCGTGGCGGACGCGATCCGCGCTGCGCGCGGCTTCGCGGGCGGCGTCTATCTGCGCTCGGGCACGCCCGGAGTGCTGAGGCTGGCCGTTCTCGCGGGATTGCCGGGAGGGCTGTTCCGCGCCTGGTGGCGCATGCATGTGGACCGGCGGTTCCCCGCCGCCGACGCCCATCGGCTCGGCGTGGAGGTGCTGCTCGCCGACGCCACGGAGACGATGCGCCGCTACCCGCAGCTCGCGGCCGGTCTGCCGTTCCAGTTCGGTTCGCTGTACGTGCCCGTCGTGGGCGGCACCACGTCCTATGGCGTCCTGACAGTGCTGCGACCCGCGGCCTCGGACGAGACCGCGGTACTACCGGACCGAGAACGGATGACGGCGGTGGCCGACGACCTCGGTGCCGCACTGGCGGAACTGGACAAGGACGGCGGACGCGTCCGCTGGGACGGCGAACCGATGTGTGTACGGCCACCGGTCGACGGTCCTTCCGCGCGAAGCGGCGGGGGGTTCACCTGGGATCCGGCCGACGGCACGGTCACGGTGGACGACGCCCTGTGGGCGCTGCTCGGCATCCGTCGCGAGGGCTTCGCCGGGACTCCGGAGGCGCTCGCCCACGCGGTGGCCCACGACCATCCGGACCTGCTGCTGTCCGCGCTGCGCGAGTCGGCGGCCGGGCATCCGCCGACCCATCCGCTGCCGGTGCGGACCGCGGACGGAGCGCTGCGTCTGCTGCAGGTGTGGACCTCGGCCGCGGCGCCCGTCCCGCCGTACCGCGTCAGCGGCGTGGTCGTCGATCCCGGCCCGGAGTCGGCGCTGGACGGAGCGGCCGATCTGCTCCCGGAGGGGGTGTTCGCGATCGACCGGCTCGGGCTGATCACCTACGCCAACCCGCGCGCCGCCGAGCTGCTCGGCAGGCCTCGGACGGAGCTGCTCGGGCGGCCACTGTGGCAGGCGGTCCCGTGGCTCGACCGGCCCGCCTACGAGGATCATCTGCGCGGGGCGCTGCTGGCGCCGGATCCAGTGCACTTCCAGGTCAGACGTCCGGGCGGGAACGGCAGCGAGACGACGCCGGGGCGCACGGGAGGCGCCTGGCTGACGCTCTCCGTCTATCCCGGTCCCGGCAGCCTCACCTGCAAGCTGGTGCCGATGGGAGGGGTCTCGGACTCCGCGCAGGCCGCCGCGTTCGACGTGAGGTCGGCGACGGCCGGAATGGGGGATGCGGAGGAGCCCGGGACCGGTGTCCCGATGACGGCGCCGCTGTACCGGCCGCTCGTCCTCGCGATCGCGCTGACCGAGGCGGTGACGGCCCGCCAGGTGTCCGAGATGGTGATGCGAGAGCTGCTGCCCGCGTTCGGCGGCCGGCGCCTCGCCATCTATCTGCTCCAGGACCGGCGCCTGTATCTGGCCTGGGAGACCGGCTTCCCGCAGGGGTTCCTCGCCCCGTTCGACGGGGTCGGTCTGGACGCCAAGCTGCCCGGGGTCGAGGCGCTCACCAGTGGCCGTCCGCTCTTCTTCGAGTCGATGCAGCAGCTGGCGGCCGCCTATCCCGGCATCGCGCTGGACGCGAAGGAAGGAAGCCGGGCGTTCCTGCCGCTGATCGCCTCGGGACGCCCGGTCGGTTCCTGCATCCTCGGCTTCGACCGTCCCCGCAGCTTCAGCACCGAGGAACGTACGGTGCTGACGGCGCTCGCCGGACTGATCGCACAGGCCCTGGAGCGTGCCCGGCGCTACGACAACGAGGCGGCCCTCGCCCGCGGGCTCCAGGAGGCCCTGCTGCCGCACCGCCTGTCGGCGCATCCCCTGGTGAAGACCGCCGGACGGTATCTGCCGGGCACGTTGGGCATGGACGTGGGCGGTGACTGGTACGACGTCGTCGAGGCCGGTGACGGACTCGCTCTGGTCATCGGCGATGTGCAGGGGCACGGCGTCCAGGCGGCGGCCACCATGGGCCAGCTGCGCAGCGCGGTACGGGCGTTCGCGCTCAGCGACCGTTCCCCGGACGAGGTGATGAGCGGCACCAACCGGCTGCTCATCGACCTCGATCCAGGGCAGTTCGCCAGCTGCTGCTACGTCCGCCTCGATCCGGTCACCGGCGTCGCCCGAGCCGCACGGGCCGGGCACCCGCAGCCCCTGCTGCGCCATCCCGACGGCCGCACCGAGGTCCTGGACCTGCCCGGCGGAGTGGTGCTCGGCGTCGATCCGCAGGCCCGCTACCCGGTCACGGAGCTGGTGCTGGAACCCGACGCCGTGCTGGCCCTGTACACGGACGGCCTGGTCGAGCGGCCCGGCACCGACATCGACGAGGGCGTCGAAGTCCTCCGCGCGACCCTGTCCCGCGCCGGCACCCCGCACGGCAAGCCCGGCAGCCCCTCCCTGTCCCGTGCGGCCGACCTGCTCACCGCGGAGGCCCGGCAGGCCGCCGAGCGCCCCGACGACATCGCGCTCCTGCTCACCACTCGCCGGTCCCCGGGCGACGGCGGCCAGGATGATTCCGCCCTCGGACCGCCTCAGTGGGCCGTGTCCAGGCGGCCTCGCTGATCCGGTGTCAGTTCCAGCTCGACCGCGGCCAGATTCTCCTCCAGTTGCGCCACCGAGGACGCCCCGGCCAGCGGAATCACCGGAAGCTCCCCGCCGATCTGCCAGGCCAGCACCACCTGGTTGAGGCTCGCCCCCGTCTCCTTCGCCACCTCCCGCAGCACGGCGAGCCGGGCCGGCGTTCCCGGGTGGTCGTAGTCGGACGCCAGCGGCTTGTCCTGCCGTACGTACGCTCCGGTCAGCAGCGGCGAGTAGGCGACCAGGGTCAGGGCGGGCTCGGCCCGCAGATAGCTGAGCAGTTCCCCCGTCGCCGCCCCGAGGCCGCCTTCCGGGAAGAGCCCGCTGGGCACGTCGGCTCGGGGCCGCAGCAGGCTGTGGTGGTACTGGAGGACCTCGTACCCTGGCAGTCCGGCCGCCGTGGCGAGAGCGCGGGCCCGTTCCACCCGCCAGATGGCGTGGTTGCTCACTCCGAGCAGGCCGACGCTGCCCTCCGCGACGAGCTCGCCGAACGCCTCCACGGTCTCCTGCGGTGCCACCGTGCGGTCCTCGATGTGCGCGTAGAGCAGATCGATCTTCTCCACACCGAGGCGGTCCCGGCTGCGCTCGGACGCCTCACGGATCACCTTGGCGGACAGCCCTTCCGGGTTGTCGATGTAGTCGGTGCCGGGGGCCAGCGGCCGGGCGCCCAGCTTGGTGGCGATGACGATCTCGTCGCCGATGCCGCGGCTGCGCCGCCAGCGTCCGAGCAGGGCCTCGCTCTGTCCGCCCTGGCCGCCGTCGGTCCAGAAGGCGTAGTTGTCGGACGTGTCGATGAAGTTCCCGCCTGCCTCGACATAGCGGTCGAGCACGGCGAAGGAGGTCTTCTCGTCGGTTCGCGAGCCGAACAGCATCGCGCCGAGCGCGAGGACGCTCACCTCACGGCGGGTTTTGGAGTCGGTGCCTATCGTGCGGTACTTCATGGGGTCCTCCCGGTCGGACCCGGGATCCCCGGGCCTGAACAGGAGTCTGGAACTTGAAGAGCACTTCAAGTCAAGCCCTCTTGAACGGGCCTTCCAGAGCGGCCCATTGCAGCAGCATGATGGTCTTCGCGTCGGCGATCTCCCCGCTGCGGATCATGTCCAGGGCGCTGCGGAAGGGCAGTTCGACGATCTCGATGTCCTCGCCCTCCTCGTCGAGTCCTCCGCCCTCGTGGGTCCGCGTGGCGGGACCGTACGAGGCGGCGTAGAAGCTCACCCGCTCGGTGACCGAGCCCGGGCTCATATAGACGTCGAAGACATGATGGACCGCGCCGACGGTGTGCCCGGTCTCCTCGATGACCTCGCGGCGCACGGCGACCTCGGGATGCTCGTCCTCGTCGTCGAGGAGTCCGCCCGGTGTCTCGGTGAGCACGCCGTCGGGATGGCCGTTGACGTAGGCGGGGTAACGGAACTGCCTGGTCAGCAGGACGGTCTCGCGCTCGGCGTCGTAGAGCAGGAGGGTGGCGCCGTTGCCGCGGTCGTGCGTCTCGCGTTCCTGTGTGCTCCAGGTGCCGTCGGCGTGCTGGAAGTCGAAGGTGGTCGTGCGCTCCACGTACCAGTGGCAGGACAGGAGTCTCACATCGCGGACCTTGACCCGGGGGTTGCCGGTCAGGTCGCGCCCCACGCGGTCGAGCCCGGTGCGGCCCCGGCGGTCCGGGGTGTCGATGCCCGCGGTCATCGTGCGCGGGCCGGCAGGCAGCGGGAGAAGTCGTTCATGTCCCCTGTCTACCATCCCGCACGAACATCGAGGCCACAGCGGGGCTTCGGCCGTCTAGGCTCACCGCATGGAACAGACGGAGATCATCCTGCGCGCCATCGGCGTGCTCACCGAGACCAACGCGATGGTGCGCAGGATCGCCCAGGATGAGGACGCCGAGGTCGAGTCGACCGAGAACCAGCTGGGCGCGCTCGTCACAGAGGTGTTCCCCAGGGTCGAGGTGCCCGGTGACGCCGGACCCGCGGAGGCCGGGCAGGCCGTCGCGGACGCCTACCTGCCCGCCACCATCTCTCTGGTGGGCGCCTTCGCGTTCCTCTTCTCCGAGCTCGCCGATCTCCACGATTCCGGACGGACCGACGTCACGACCGCCGATCTGCTGCAGGATCTCGCCCTACGGATGTCCAGGGCCGACAACTCATAGCCGACCACTCCTGGAGGTCCCTTCACTTCTTCTGCTCGACGCGCACCCAGTCGATCTCGGCCCGCACTCCCCCGGCGGCGACCTGGTCGACGCTCGACTGGGGAAGCCCCCAGTACGGCGTGGTGACCTTGTTCCAGCCCGCCGGATAGGCGCCGCCCAGGGCGAGATTGAGGATGACGTACTGGTCGTGGTCGAAGACCCATTGGCCGCGGGTGGATTCCAGTTTGTTGCGTGTCGTCTCCTGGACCAGAGCGTCATCCATGAAGAAGCGCACGGCCGTCGGTGTCCACTCCACGGCGTAGGTGTGCCACTGATCGGCACGGCCTCCCGCCGGGTAGGTCTGGCGGGCACCGATATTGCCGTCAGCCGAGTAGCCGGGGCCGTGCAGAGCCGTGCTGGTCCAGTCCGCGTAGCCGATGTTCTCCATGATGTCGGTCTCGCCGGAGGCGGGCCAGGAGACCGAGGGGTCGTCGACGTTGCTGCCGAGCAGCCAGAACGCGGGCCAGAATCCGTCCCCGACCGGCAGCTTCATCCGGGCGCTGACCCGTCCGTAGCTGAAGTCGAACTTGGTGTGGGTGTCGACGCGCCCTGAGGTGAAGTCGTAGGTCCCGCCGCCCGCCTGGGTGCAGCCCTTGCAGTACTTGGCCTTCAGGACGAGGCTGCCGTTCTGCGTGCTGACGTTGTCGGTGGAGTCGACGTAAGCCTGGGACTCCCCATTGACCGGGCCCATCTCCTGGCCAGTTCTGACGACACGCCACTTCGAGCGGTCGAGGCTCGCGGCGGTGAAGTCGTCGAAGAACGTCGTCTGATACGTCCCCGACTGATCGGCGGGCAGCGCCGGGTACGCCGCGGCTGCGCTGCCTCCCGTACCCCAGACCTGGAACTCATAGAGGGAGTAGCCGAATTGGGCCGTCGCGGGTGCGGGGTTGTAGAAGGACCGGCGTTCCTTGCCGAGCATCCGCACATAGCGCCCGGTCGTGGGCTGCGCGAGGGTGACGGTGTCGTGGCGGCCCACCGCGTCCGCGGGGGATTTCACGTCGGCGCGGCGGGCGGCGACCTCGGCGGCGGACGGCTGATAGACGGTGCGCCAGGTCGTGTTGTCGTCGGAGACCTGGAGTTGGTAGTCGACGGCGTACGCCGCCTCCCAGTACAGGTCTACGGTGTCGATGGTCGATCTCGCGCCCAGGTCGACGGAGATCCAACGGTCGGCGTTCCAGTCGCTCGACCAGCGGGTCGTGTCGCTTTTGAGGTCGGTGGGCCACCCGCCGTCGGTGGCGAACGCGGGTGAATTGCCCGCGTGCTGGTACAGGTTGGAGTAGGCCGGGTGGTTCAGGGCGAGGTTCGAGCGGGTCGTCGAGGCGGGGGCGGGTTCGCCGCCGTAGACCTTGAAGGCGTACAGCGAGTAGCCGTACGGCGTGGCTCGTTCGATGCCGCGCAGCCGCACATAGCGGCCGGTGACTTCCTGCGGGTAGGTGTGGGCGGTGACCGATCCTCCGGATCCGGCGGTCTCGGTGAAGAAGGGCGTCCAGTCGGTGCCGTTCTTGGACACCTCCAGGACGTATCGCTTGCCGTAGGCGGCCTCCCAGTCCAGGACGACCCGGTCGATGCGTAGCGAGGTGCCGAGGTCGACGCGTATCCAGGCGTCGTCGGCGAACTGGCTCGACCAGCGTGTCGAGGCATTGCCGTCGAAGGCGAGGCCCGGCGTGGTGCCGGCGTTCTCGCTTCCAGAGGCGGTGACGGCGCCGGGGTTCGCCGTATAGGCGGTCGCGGCCCGGTCGGTGTCCCAGGTCGCGTCGGCGGCGGCCGCGACGTGGTCCGGCACGGGGGCCGCGAAGGTGGGTCCGGCCGGCAGCAGCGCAAAGGCGGACAGGGTGGCGAGGGCGATCATCAACGTGCGGGGCGTACGGGATGGCATGCGGCTCTCCTAGGGGAGGTTGGGGGTGCCGGGGCCGTGCTGACGTACGGGGTGCAGAGGCGCTGATGTACGGGGTGCGGAGGTACGGGGTGCGGGGTGCGGACGTGCGGGTTCGGTGGCGCGGGTTCGGTGGCGCGGTGACGTGAGGTGCTCCGGCGTCGGCGTGCCCGGTTCCGGCGGTGTGCTGCCCGGCGGGTGGGCCGAGTACGTACGGTGCTCGCAGCGCGGCTAGCGGGCCGGGGTCGACCGGCGCGCGATCACGCGGGTGGGAAGGACGACGGGGGCGAGCGGCGACTCCTCGCCCGCCAGGCGGGCCAGAAGCATGCGGGCGGCCGTCTCCCCCATCTCCCGCATGGGCTGGCGGACGGTGCTCAGGGACGGCTCGGTGTGCCGGGCTACCGGGATGTCGTCGAAGCCGATGACCGCGACGTCGTCCGGCACCCGGATCCCGGCCTCCCGCAGGGCAGCCAGGACGCCCACCGCGGCGAGGTCGTTGTGCGCGAAGACCGCGTCGAACTCCCGCCCGTCGGCGAGCAGTCGACGCACCACCTCCCGCCCGTCGGTCTCGGTGAAATCGCCCTCGACGACCAGCTCGAGCGCCACGCCGTGCTCGGCGCAGACGGCGCGGAATCCCGCGAGCCGGTCGCGTACACAGCCGAACCGCGAGGGCCCGGTGAGCACCAGCGGCCTGCGCCGGCCGGCGGCCAGGAGGTGGCGGGCCGCGGCCGCGCCGCCCTCGGTGTTGGCGGCCGTGACGGACGGGAACTCCGGGTGGTGTCCCCGGTCGTCGACCAGGACGACGGGCAGGCCTTCGCGGTGCAGCGCGGTCAACATGTCGAGGGTGTTCTCGGGCTCCACGACGAGCAGCCCGTCGAACGCGCGCGCCGACACCTGGCCGGTGAAGCGTGCGACGGACTCGGCGCCCCGGTTGCAGGTGAACAGCAGCAGACCGAAGTCGGCGGCTTCCACCGTGTCGACGACGCCCTGCAGTACCTCGCCCATCCATGGCCAGGTCAGCGAGGGCACCAGCATGCCCACCGTCCGGCTGCTGCCACGGGCCAGCCCGACGGCACCCGAACTGGGTACAAAGCCCATACGGTCGATGACCTCGCGGACCCGGGCGGCCGTCGACGCGTCGACCTCTCCACGGGTGTTCAGCACCCGCGACACGGTCGTCTTGCTCACGCCGGCCGCCTGGGCCACATCGGCGATGGTCACGGCCACAACTGCCTCCCGGCACACGGGGATCGCGGCTTCGCGCCGCAACCGGTACCGGTACCGGAACCGGTTCCGGCGCTGGGCGGGGAGTCAACCGGACTGCTTTGGTGCCGTCAATACTTCACACCGAGATTACCGGGATCCGCCGCCAACACCGGCCCAGCCTTCGGGACTTGAACGCGAGGGCAGCCTCGCTCAGGAGTGCGGAACCACCGCCACCGGACAGGGCGCGTGGTGCATCACCGCATGGGCCACCGAACCGATGCGCGGGCCCACCACCGACCGCTGGGCCCGGCGGCCGACGACCATCAGCTGGGCACGGTCGGCCAACGACAGCAGTACCTGCCCGGCGCTGCCCATCTCGACGTGCTGGGTGACGGGCACACCGGGGTACCGCTCGAGCCATGGCCGGAGCGCCTCGGCGAGCGCCTTCTTCTCGTACGGCTCCAGGCCTCCGGCCTCGTCCAGCAGCTTCAGCGAGCCCGGGCTGTAGGCGAACACCGGCGGCAGACTCCACGCCCGTACGACGCGCACCGCGGCGCCGCGTGCCGTCGCGGTCTCGAACGCGAACCGGAGGTCGGCCGCGCTGTCGTCCGGACCGCCCTGCTGGCCCACGACGATCTCCCGGCCCCCCGCTTCGGCCTCTGCGCGGTCATCGGCGCGTACCAGCACGACCGGGCAGGGCGCCTCGGCGATCACCTGCTGTCCGACGGAACCGAGCAGGAAGCCGACGATCGTGCCGTGTCCCCGCGATCCGAGAACCAACGTCCCGCTCTCCGCCACCGCGGCGAGCAGCGAGTCGACGGCGGCGCCGTCCAAGATCTCGGCGGTGACCGGCAGACCGGTGTGCCGGTCCGCGACCGTGCGGGCCGCGTCCTGCACCAAGCCACGTGCCCAGCCTGCCTGTTCGTCCCGGTCACCGCCGCCGATCAGTTCGTGGGGCGCCCACTGCCAGGCGTACACCACACGCAGGGGCAGCCCGCGGCGGACGGCCTCCCGGGCCGCCCAGGCCAGTGCGGCCCGGCTCTCGGGGGATCCGTCCACGCCCACGGTGATCGAGTCGGTCATGCGCCTGCCTCTCCGTCCCCGGCTCGCCTGTCCCGCCGGTCCCTCGCCCCTGTCGACCGGACCAGTGTCCGGCACCGTCGCCCTCGACCCGCGCAGCGCCCGGCGCGGTTACGCCGACTCGCGCACCACGAGTTCCGGATCGAAGATGACCGAGGTGGGCTCGGTGCGTGCGCCCCGGATGTGCTCGTCGAGGAGCCGGGCCATCACCGACGCCATCTCCTCGACGGGCTGCCGCACCGTGGTCAGCGTGGGACGGCCGGCTGTCGCCGCGCTGGAGTCGTCGAAGCCGACGATCGCGACGTCGTCCGGCACCCGCCTGCCCCGCTCCCGCAGCACTTGGCATGCCCCCCGGGCCATCAGGTCGTTCGCCGCGAACACCCCGTCCACGTCCGGGTGGTCGGCGAGCAGCCCGGACATCGCGGCCATACCGCTGTCGAGCGTGAAACCGCCCTCGGCGACCGGCACGTACGGGTGCCCCCGGCGCGCCATCGTGTCGCGGAACCCGGCGAGGCGGTCCTGGCTCGCGGACACACCCAGCGGCCCGGTGACGGTGACGATCCGCCGGCATCCCCGGTCCAACAGATGCTCGGCAGCCATGCGTGCGCCGTCCCGGTGTGCCAGGTCGACATAGCTGAGCGACACCGGCCGTGACGGGCGGGCGAACAGCACGGCGGGCACACCGGCGTCGGCGAGCAGGGCGGGCAGCGGATCATCGGCGTGGGTGGAGACGACGAGCGCGCCGTCCGCGCTGCCCTGCCGCAGATCGTTCAGCGCCTGCTGCCGGGTCTGCACGGAATCGGCGAACATCAGCAGCGGATGCATCGAGCGGGGACGCAGGTATCCCACCACACCGGTGACGACCCGGCCGAAGAACGGGTCCGCCAACACCCTTGCCGTGAAGGCGTTCTGCTCCTCCTCGTCCACATCGCCCGCGCCGGAGACGATCAGCGCGACCGTCTCCGTCCGCCGGGTCACCAGTGATCTGGCAGCCCGGTTGGGCGCGTATCCGGTCCGCTCGATGGCCCGGCGCACTATCTCCCGCAGGGCGGGATCGACGCTGCGGACGCCGTTGATGACCCGGGACACGGTGGCACGCGAGACGCCGGCCTCCCGCGCGACGTCCTCCAGCGTGGGGGCCTGTCTGCTCATGCCCCGCACCCTAACGGGCCAGCGCTCCAAGGGCATAGAGCGCTCTCCCGCCACGGACCTTCGACGCCTGCCGAAAGAGCCGAAAGTGGCGGGCACAGGGACCGTCGCTCGCTTGTGAGCACCTTTTGAACGCAATCCGGGGCGGTCGCTCGGGCTGGGCTGCCCCCAGACATCCACGAACTACCCCAAAACAGCCGCCAGTTGGCAGTTCAGTGGGCAACAAAATACGGGACTCCTGTGACAACTCTTGACGCTGTGTTCACGCGGATGAAGCATGCATCGGCAAGAGAGCGCTCCCCGCACCTCCCACCGTTCACTTCCTGAACCAGGAGAGTCGCCCCCATGCCTCGTATCCCCACAGATGGCCCGGACTTGGGCCGGTCCCCACTGGCCAGACGGTCCGTTCTCGGAGCGGTGGCCGCCACCGCCGCAGCGCCCGCACTGCTCGGCCTGTCCTCACCGGCATCCGCCGCACCCGTCAAGAAGCCGCAAGCCCTGCCCGGTGGCGGCGATCTCGGCCCGAACGTCATCGTCTTCGACCCCTCGACCCCAGGCATCCAGGCCAAACTGGACGAGGTCTTCCGACAGCAGGAGTCGGCCCAGTTCGGCACGGGCCGCTACGCGCTGCTGTTCAAACCGGGCACCTACAACGGGCTCAACGCCCAACTCGGCTTCTACACCTCGATCGCGGGTCTCGGTCTGTCTCCGGACGACACGACGATCAACGGTGATGTGACCGTGGACGCCGGCTGGTTCAACGGCAACGCGACCCAGAACTTCTGGCGTTCGGCGGAGAACCTAGCCCTCAACCCCGTCAACGGCACCAACCGGTGGGCGGTCGCCCAGGCCGCCCCCTTCCGCCGGATGCACGTCAAGGGCGGCCTCAACCTCTCCCCCACCGGCTACGGCTGGGCCAGCGGCGGCTACATCGCCGACAGCCGTATCGAGGGCTCGGTCGGACCGTACTCGCAGCAGCAGTGGTACACCCGCGACAGCTCGGTGGGCGGCTGGCTCAACGCCGTCTGGAACATGGTGTTCTCCGGCGTCCAGGGCGCACCCGCGCAGTCCTTCCCCAACCCGCCCTACACCACCCTCGACACCACTCCGGTGTCCCGAGAGAAGCCGTTCCTGTACCTGAGCGGCAGCGAGTACCGGGTCTTCCTGCCCGAGAAGCGCACCAACGCGCGCGGCACCACCTGGGGCAGCGGGACGCCGCGCGGCTCGTCCCTGCCGCTCAGCCAGTTCTACGTGGCCAAGCCCGGTGTCACCGCCGCCACCCTGAACGCCGCGCTCACCCAGGGCCTCCACCTGCTGCTCACACCTGGGATCTACCACCTCGACCAGCCGATCCAGGTCAACCGGGCGGGCACCGTGGTCCTTGGCCTCGGCTACGCCACCCTGATCCCGGACAACGGCGTCACCGCGCTCAGGACGGCCGACGTCGACGGCGTCCGGCTGGCCGGATTCCTGATCGACGCCGGCTCGGTCAACTCCTCCACCCTGCTGGAGGTCGGACCCACCGGGGCCTCGGCGAATCACTCCGCCAACCCGACCACCGTGCAGGACGTCTTCATCCGCATCGGCGGCGCGGGCGCCGGCAAGGCCACCACCAGCATGGTGATCAACAGCCGCAACACCATCATCGACCACACCTGGGTCTGGCGCGCCGACCACGGCACCGGCGTCGGCTGGGAGACCAACCGGGCCGACTACGGCATCCGCGTCAACGGCGACGACGTCCTGGCCACCGGTCTGTTCGTCGAGCACTTCAACAAGTACGACGTCCAGTGGTACGGCCAGCGCGGCCGCACCATCTTCTTCCAGAACGAGAAGGCGTACGACGCGCCGAACCAGGCCGCCATCCAGAACGGCACCGTCAAGGGGTACGCGGCCTACAAGGTCGCCGACTCCGTGACCACGCACGAGGGATGGGGCCTGGGCAGCTACTGCTACTACAACGTCGATCCGACGATCGTCCAGCACAACGGATTCGCCGCGCCGAACACCCCGGGCGTGAAGTTCCACGACCTGCTGGTCGTCTCGCTGGGCGGCCAAGGTCAGTACGAACACGTCATCAACGAGACGGGAGCACCGACTTCGGGAACCTCGACGGTACCGTCCACCGTGGTCTCGTACCCCTGACCGCCCCGCGCGGAGCCTGCCGTCAGCAGGACGTCAGGCTCCCGAGGTCCACCGCGTCGGCCATCGCCTGCATCCCCTTGTCGTTGGGGTGCAGGTGATCGCCGCCGTCGAAGAACGGAAGGATCAGCTGTGGGTCGTACGGATTCCTCGTGATCTTGTCGAAATCGGTCACGGCGTCGAGCGCGCCGCTGTTCCTGATCCAGTCGTTGACGCCCTGGCGCACGGCCTCGGAGGCGGCGTCGTACTCGTACCACCCCTTGAACGGCATGACGGTCGCGCCGACGACACACTTGCCCGCCGCGTGCGCCCGGTCGATGATCCGCTGATAGCCGGCGATCATGTCGTCCACCGTGACGCCCGTGTGGGCCTTGATGTCGTTGATGCCTTCGAAGAGGAACACCGTGCTGACCCCGGGCTGCGAGAGCACATCGCGCTGCAGTCTGTTCAGCGCTGCCTCGCCGGCGCCGTCCGCGAGCACCTTGTTGCCGGAGATCCCCTCGTTCGCCACACCCTTCACGGTGAGGCCGGACGCGGCCTGGAGTCGCCGGGAGAGATAGTCGGGCCAGCGGCGGTTCTCGTCCGTGGTCGAGGCCCATCCGTCGGTGATGGAGTCGCCGAGGGTCACCACTGAGCCGACCGCCGCGGATGTCTCCACGTCGACGGCGTCCAGCCAGTACCAGGAGCCCATGGGATCAGTCCAGTTGGCCGCGCCCTCCTCGGCGGCGTGGTTGCCCGCGGTCGCGTAGTTGGTCTGCATGGCCATGCCGTGACCGGTCGTCGGCCCCTGGGCGCCCGTCACGTACAGGCTGATGACCAGATTGCTCTGGGCGGCCAGCTTCCCGGGCAGCGGATCGCTGAGCACGGTCTCGCCGGCCGGGACGGTGACGGAGGCGGTCCCGCCGAAGGACAGCTGACGGTTGGAGCCGTGGACCAGTTCCGCGCCCTGTTTCTGCAGCCCGGCGTACGCGCTCGCGAAGGTCACCGGGTGGTCGCCGAAGGCGTTGGACAGCCGGATCCGCATGTTCGTACCGCCGACGCTGGTGCGGACGATGAGCCGGTAGCTGCGGTCGGCGGGTCCGGCACCCTGCCGGTCGGCGCTGGCACCCCAGGTGACCACGGAGTGCTTGGACTGCGCCTGCGACGTCCCTTGTGTCTGCGCGTGCGCCGCCGAGGTGGCGGTCAGCGGTGCGCAGACGGCCATGATCAGCGCGGAGACGACCCCCACCGCGCGGCGCACGTACCGGGCGGCGCTCATCCGAGGTCCCGCAGCGTGACGGACTCACCGGGCTTGAGGCTGATCTTGCGTGCGGCGCCGCCCGCGACGACGGTCGTGTCGCGGCCGCCGACGCTCGTCAGGGTCGCCCGAGTGACCTTGCCGTTCTTCCAGCCGATATCGGCGACGAAGCCGCCTCGGACGCCCACGCCGGACACCGAGCCGGATGCCGCCCAGGCGGCGGGCAGCGCGGGCAGCAGCTCGACGTGTCCGGGGCGGGAGTAGACCAGCATCTCGATGATCGCGGCTGGGGTGCCGAAGTTCGCGTCGATCTGGAAGATGCCGCGGCCCGTCTCCACCTCGTAGATGTCGAAGAGGTTCATCGCGCTGCCGTTGCTGCCGTTGGACGACGGCTTCAGGTTGTTGACGATCAGCTGGTAGGCCTTCTCCGCGTTCTTCAGCCTCGCCCAGCACAGGCTGCGCCAGGCGTTGGCCCAGCCGAAGCTGTTCATGCCGCGCGCGGTGAGCAGGGCCGTCGCACCCTCGACAATGTCCTTCGGGGTGGAGTCGTCCGGACGGATCCGGTCGCCGGGGAAGAGGCCGATGAGCGGGGAGAGGTGGCGGTGCGTGGTCTCGCCGAGGTTGTCCGGCGACATCCACTCCTCCAGCCAGCCGGTCTTGGGGCTGACCACGGGCAGGTACAGGCGCCCCCGCAGACCGTCGACGGTCCTGCTGTAGGCGGCGTCCCTCGCGAGCACCTCGGTCGCGGTATGGAAGTTGCCGAAGAGGTTCCAGACCAGTTCCTGGGCGTAGGTGATGCCCTTGGCGTCGAGCGGGCCCTGCTCGGGCGACCAGTCGCTGTCGGCGATCAGGACCTCGCGCGAGGCCCCGGACGCGTCGGTGACGGTCGTGGTGATGAGGCGCGCCTCCCAGAACTCCACGGCGCCCTTGATGAGGGGGTAGATCTTCTTGAGGTACGCGCGGTCCTGGGTGTACTCGTAGTGCTCGAAGAGGCTCTGGCAGAGCCAGGCGTTGCCCGCCGGGTGCCACCACCAGCCGCCCCCGCCGTAGGGGTTGGTGGAGATGGCCACGGTCCAGCCGGCGATCCTGCCGCTGGAATTGCGGTACCTGTTGGACGAGTCGTTGAACAGCCGGTGGGTTACGTCGGTCCAGGACGGCAGCTGCGCGAGGCAGTAGTCCGTGAGGGCGTCGAAGCAGTCGGACAGCCCCGCCCGGTCGGCCATCCAGTAGTTCATCTGGATGTTGATGTCGGTGTGGTAGTCGGCCATCCAGTCCGGGTCGTTCCCGTCCAGCCACGGCCCCTGCAGGCCCATCGGCAGGCTGCCCCGCGATCCGGAGATCATGAGATAGCGGCCGAACTGGAGGTAGGCGGCCTCGAGTTCCGGGTCGGGGACGTCGTCACGGTGGCGCGCCCGCACCCGCTCCCAGGTGTCCAGTTCGCGCTGCGCGGCCGACGACGGGCCGAGATTGACGTCCAGTTGCCCGAACACGGCCCGGAAGTCGGCGACATGCGTGTGCAGCAGGGTGCTCGCCGAGTGGCCGGCCGCGTCCAGGACCTTGGTCCTGGCGAGGCGCTCCGGGTTCACGGCAGGGTCGCGGAACTCGGCGGCCGCGTCGGGCGCGTAGTTGGTGCCGCCACTGACGACGACGGTGAGGTCCTTGCAGCCGCTGAAGGAGATCGACGTACCGTCGACCCGGACCCTGCCGGTGCTGCTGTACGCGGTGACGGCGGCGCCGTACTTCAGGCCATTGGCGAAGGAGGCGCCGAACGACGCGTAGCGCCCGGAGCTGTTGGCGGTGGTGGACTCGCCGTGGGTGCCGGCGAGGGAGACGGTGCCGGTGTAGGAGCCGCCGCCCTGCTGGGAGAAGTACAGGACGATGGCGTCGTCGGGGCGGCTGGCGAAGATCTGCCGCCGGTAGGTGACGCCGGAGATGTCGTAGGAGGTGCTGACCAGGCCCTGCGCCAGGTCGAGGGTGCGGCGGTAGTTGTTGACGTTGCCCAGGTCGTGGTCGGGGAGGGCGACGGTGAGCTTGGCCAGCAGGGTGAGGGAGCCGAAGTCGTCGCGGCCGTAGGGGAACTGGCCGTCGCTCTGCAGCTTGTCGTTGAGACCGCCGGTCCACAGGGTGGCGTCGGTGATCATCAGAAGCTCGCTGGAGGGGTCGTTGCTCGCGAGCGCCCCGAGGCGCCCGTTCCCGATCGGCAGTCCCTGCTCGATCATCGAGTGGGAGGAGCCGGGAGCCTGCCACCACAGCTGGTTCTTCGCGGCGTCGGCCGCGGACAGCATGGGCGACTCGGTGGGGCGCAGGGGGGCCGCCGAGGCGGTGAAGGCGGGCAGAGCGCCGAGTGCGGTGGCCGCACCGGCAGCGGCGGCGAGAGCGAGGAAGCCTCTGCGGCTGGGCGTGTTGTCGCGTGATGCGTTGTGCTGGTTGTCCACGGTCGTGCACTCCATATCCGGGGAACGGCGCGTGCGGGAACGACGGTCCCCCGCGGGGCCCGGGTGTGTCAGGTCACCGGGCCCCGCGGGAAGCGGGTCAGACGGACTGCGGGACGACGATGCTGTCGATGTCGGGTGCGTATCCGCTGCCGCTGTCGAAGGTGATGGTGTTGGAGCCCGCCTTCAGTGCCAGCTGGACGCTGACGGTCTCGGCCGTGCTCCAGTCGCCCGTGGAGGGGAACTTCAGGCTGCTGCCGTTACCGCTGTTGGAAGAGACGGTCACCGAGCGGGGGTCGCCGCTGACGTAGGCGACCTTGACGGTGTAGATCCCGTCCTTCTTCACCGTGACGTCGTTGATCCGCAGCTTGCCGCCGGAGTAGAGGTTGCCGACCTTCTTGCCGCCGGAGCAGGCGTCGCATCCGGCGACGGAGGCGTTGCCCGACAGGGTGTTGGCCGCGGCCTCGGCCTCGTAGCTCGTGGTCGTCAGCGTGCTGCCCCCGGGATTGACGGTGAACAGCCGCGAGCCGTGCGCGGGCAGTGCCTCGGTGATCTTGTTCTTGTAGGTCCCGAGGTTCGCCTTGTTCCACAGGTCGCGCACGGTGGCGTTGCCGGTGAATCCGAAGGACGCCCAGTCGGCGCTGACGGAGGCCGGGGCGTCGCCGAGGTTGAACAGGGCGACGGTGTAGCTGCCGTCGGCGTTCTTGGTACCCCAGACCTGCTGGTCGCCCACGGGGGTGATCGGACGCGCGACGGGCGAGTCGTTCTGGTCGACGGCGATGACTTCCTTGTTGGTCAGCAGAGAGACGCCGTAGCTGTCCAGCTTGGTGAGGTCGTCACCAGTGAACAGCGGCGACTTGTTGATGGCCCACAGGGTCATGTAACTCTGCCGCTCGGCCTTGGTGAGGCCGTCCATCTCGCCGTTGCCGACGTCGATGGCGTCGAGGTCGTTCCAGCCGCCGGGGCCTGCCTTGTTGCTCCACGCCGGGGCGTCGTCCCACCGGTCGTTGACCGAGTTCTCCCAGGTGACAAGGGTGTTGCAGTAGCACTCGACGTCGGTGTCGATGCGCCAGCCGTTGGAGTACTTCTTCCAGTCGGCGGCGTGGCCGATGTCGAGGGACCAGGAGAGTTCGAGGTGGATCGGGCGGCCGGCGGTGGCGATGGCCTTGTTCCAGGCGGCGACGTCGGCGACGTTGTTGTAGTTGTCACCGGACTTGAACGAGCCCGGGCCCACCCCGTCCAGCTTGAGGAAGTCGTAGCCCCAGTCGGCGAACTGCTGTGCCTGCGAGTCGATGTACTTCTGCGCACAGGGCTTGTCGAAGTCCAGCTTGTAGGCGTTGTCCCAGCCGTTGGTGGTGCGCAGGTCCGAGTAGACGATGTCGGCGGTGGTGCAGTCGGGGGCGTTCCAGATCGGCGTCTTGCCGTCGCCGTACGCCCCCTTCTCCAGACCGACGGGCAGGTATATGCCGGCCTTCAGGCCCTTGGAGTGGATGTGGTCGGCGACCGACTTCATGCCGTGGGGGAAGCGGACCGGGTCGGGCGTCTGCCGGCCGTACTGGTCGAAGCCGGTCTTCCAGCTCTTGTCCATCCACCAGCCGGCATCGATGTTCACATGGTCGTAGCCGTACTTCTTGAGCTTGGACGCGAGGGCGTCCGTCTGCTTCAGGACGTTCGCCTCGGTGAGGTAGCTGTAGTCGCCGTCCGGGTTGAGGCCGGGGTACTTGGACGACTGCATGCTCCAACTCGACCAGCCCATGTACGGCTTGGCGGCGGTCGGAGCGGCGGCGGGGGTGGTCGTGCTGTCGGCCTGGGCGGCCGGGACGGCCGTCGCGACGCCCGCGGTGAGGGCGAGGACCACCATGGCTCTCAGGGCGCGGGTGGGCATGACGGAGTACGAGGATGACCGCATGGGTCGGACCTCCTGGGACGGTGTCAGCGGGGGCGGTTGGTGCAGGGCGGCTCAAGCCCCTGCGTTCGGCTCAGCCCTTGCCAGAGCCGATGGTGAGTCCGCTGATGAACTGGCGCTGGAGCGCGAAGTACACCAGCAGCGTGGGGATCGCGGTCATCAAGGCACCGGCCGCGATGAGGTTGGGATTGGTGAAGTACGCACCCTGGAGGTTGGCCAGGGCCGAGGTGATGGGGCGCTTGTCGCCGCTCTCGATCAGCGCGAGCGGCCAGAAGAAGTCGTTGTAGATCCAGATCGATTCGAGCGTCGCGAGGGCAGCGAACGCGGGGCGGCACAGCGGCAGGATGATCTGGAAGAACTGCCGCCAGACGGGGGCGCCGTCGACGAGCGCCGCCTCGGAGATCTCCTTCGGGATCGTCTTCATGTAGTTGCTGAGGACGAAGGTGCAAAAGCCCGACTGGTAGGCGATGTGGATCGCGATGATGCCCCAGGCGGAGTTGTAGAGGAGGAGCGAGTCGCTCATCCACTGCGGCAGCGGGATGAGGAGGTAGAGCCGGTACAGAGGGGTGATGAGGACCTGCGCCGGGAGCAGGTTGCCCGCGGTGAACAGCATCAGCAGGACGATGTTCCAGCGGAAGTCGAACCGGGATACGAAGAAGGCGACGGCCGCCGAGAACAGCAGCGTGCCGAGCACCGACGGGACGGTGATGAGGACGGAGTTCCAGAAGAAGTGCGGCATCCCGGACTGGTTCCAGGCGTCCGTGAAGTTGCCGAGGCTCAGGCTGTGCGGCCAGGAGAGATAGCCGTGCTGTGCCGTGTCCGAGTAGGGGCGCAGCGAGGTGTACATGGCCCACAGGAGCGGGACGAGCCAGAGCAGGGCTATGCCGCCGAGCATCAGATGGCGGCCGGTCTGGCGGCGGGGTGCCGTGGGGGGCTGCCCCTTCTCGGGCTGGCGGAGCCGGGAGGCCGGTCGCGTGACGGTCGTGGTCACTGGTCCTCCTTGCGGAACGTCTGGACGAGGAAGGTCCCGATGGCGGCAAGGGAGACCAGCAGCAGGACGACCGCTAGGGCGGAGCCGTAACCGATGTGACTGGACTCGCCGATGATGTTGTCGGTGATGAGGAGCGACAGCAGCTCCATGCCGGGCTTGCTGCCGACGCCGCCCCCGAGGACGTACACGATGTCGAAGGCCCGCAAGGACTCCATGACCGTGACGACGAGGATGATGATGTTGACCGGTTTCAGCGCCGGGAAGACCACCCGCAGGAAGGTCTGGCGGCCGTTCGCTCCGTCCAGCGCGGCGGCTTCCTTCAGCGCTGGGTCGAAACCTTTCAGACCGGCCAGGTAGAGGATCATGATGTAGCCGGTGTGGCGCCACCCCGAAGCGACGAGTACGGCCCACAGGTTGAGGTCGGGGTTGCCGAGCCAGTCGATGTGGTGTCCCGAACCGACCGCGCTCAGAAGGCCGTTGAGGAGGCCGGTGTCGGGGTTGTAGATGATCTCCCAGATGAAGCCGACGACGGCCAGGGAGAGCACCATCGGCAGGAAGATCGCGGTCTGGTAGATCCTCGTGAAGCGGATCTTCCGGTCGAGCTGGTAGGCGAGGAAGATGCCGAACGGGGTGGGCAGCAGGGCCGTGAACAACAGCCAGATCACGTTGTGCCGCACCGCGGGCCAGAACGGCGGGTAGTTGGTGAAGATCTGCTGGTAGTTGTCGAGGCCGATCCAGTGGATGTCGGCCAGGTCGATGCCGTCCCAGGTGGTGAAGGACAGGCCCAGGGAGGCCAGTGCGGGCAGCCACACGAAGAAGAGCAGGGCGGCGAGCGGGATGCCGATGAGGACGGTGAGGAAGATCCGGTCGCCGGGGCCGAGACGGCGGGGGCGGGTGCGCGAGGGGGCGGAGGCCATGTCCGGTGCCGGTCAGGCCGTGAAGAAACGTGAACGCTGGGACTCGATCTTCTTCAGCGTGCCGGAGCCGTCGTCGGGGTGGCCGAGCCACTGGGTCAGGCCGGGCAGGACGACGGTGGAGATGAAACCGGGGTCGCTGTCGCGGTCGGCGAACTGGCTGATGTGCTTCGCGGAGGCGATGAGTTGGGCCGACTTCTTCTGCAGGGCGTTGTACGAGCCGGTGCCGGCCTGTTCGTTGACGGCGAGGTTGCTCGGGTCCACGCCCATGTACAGCTCTTCGGCGTGGGCGCCGCCGAGGAATTTCAGGAGCTTCTTGGCGCCGTCCTCGTTCTTGGGCCGTCGGCTGAGCATGAAGCCGTCGGTGGGGGCCTCGACGGCGTCCTGGCCGTGGGTGGCGTCGATCTCGGGGAAGGAGAAGAAGTCGATGTCGGCGCGGATCTTCTCGTCGGTGATCTGCTGGCCGAGGAAGAGGCCGATGACGGCCATGCCGGACTTCTTGTCGAGCAGGGACTGTGCGGCGTCCTGCCAGGAGCGGCCGCCCGCGCTCGGCTGGTAGTACGGGGTCAGCTCACGCCACAGGTCGAGGATCGCGACGGTGCGCTTGTCGGTCCAGGAGACCTTGCCGCGCATCAGGGACATGTGGAAGTCGTAGCCGTTGGCCCGCAGGTTGAGGTAGTCGAAGGCGCCGAGGATGCTCCAGCTGTCGCCGCCGCCGTAGCCGGAGGCGATGGGAGCGAGCCCGTCCTTCTTCATCTGCTTGGCGAGAGCGATGAACTCGCTCCACTTCTGCGGGACTTGGTAGCCGCGCTCCTTGAAGAGGCTCTTGCGGTAGAAGACGGCCCACGGGTAGTTGTACAGCGGCACGAAGTAGTACTTGCCGTCCTCGCCGCGGGCGAGCTGCTTGGTCGCGTCGCTGAAGCCGGCGCCTATCGCGTCCCACACGTCGTCGAGGGGGCTGCACAGCTTCTTCTTGGCGAAGTACTGCATGCGGTAGCCGGCGAACCAGGTGAACACGTCGTCCGGGGTGCCCTGCAGATAGGTGGAGATGCCCTTCTGGAAGGTGTCGTGGTCGACGGTGTTCGTCTTGACCTTCAGCCCGCTGTCCTTGGCGAATGCCTCAGTAACGGAGGCGTAGGCCTTCTTGGGGGTGGCGTCGGCGCCGTTGGACCCGAAGGTGACGGTCTTCGGGTCGGCACCCGCTCCCCCGCCGCAGGCGCTCAGGACGGGCACGCCCAAGGCGGCCGCCCCGAGTCCGAACAGCCCACCGACCACTCCGCGCCGACCGGGACCCTGCGCAGCCAGGTGATGGCGGCTCTGCTGCGTCATCGTTACTCCTCGTGCGTGCTAGTACGTGTCTGATCTGATGAAAGACTGAATTGCGGTGGCCGCGGCTCCCCGCGCCCACTCCTCGAAGGGCAGCGGGCGGGTCTGCACATCGCACCGCGCGGCCGATCCGAAGGCGGCCGCCGTGAACGCGTCGCGGATCTGCTCGGCGAACAGGTCGTAGGCGGCCAGGCCCTCGCCGGAGATGATCACCCGCTCGGGACCGAACAGGTTGGCGACGGTCGCGATGCCCCGGCCGATCGCCTCCCCCGCCCGCGCGTACACCTCCCGCGCTCCGGGGTCGCCCTCGTGGGCCAGGTCCAACGCCTCGGCGGCATCGACCACTTGGACGCCGGTCACCTCCCGGACCCGGCCGACGATCGCCGAGTCCGCGGCGATCGCCTCGACACAGCCTCGGTTGCCGCAGTGGCACAGGGGGCCGGCCGGGTCGATGGCGACGTGCCCGATCTCGCCGGCCACGCCGTGCGCCCCCGACACGACCTGCCCGTGCACCACGAGACCGCAGCCGATGCCCGCGCCGACGGTCACCACGGCGAAGTCGGTCAGACCCACACCCGCGCCGAACCACTGCTCGGCCACGGTCAGTGCCCGGACGTCGTTGTCGACGGTGACCGGCAACCCGGTGGTCATCCCGGCCAGCTCGGCGAGCGGAACGTCGCGCCACTCCAGGAACGGCGAGTAGCGCACCACTCCGGCCGCGCGGTCCACGTCGCCGGACACCGCGATCCCCACGCCCTGGACCTGGACACCGAAACCGTCGGCCTCGGCCAGCAACTCCTGTACGAGCGCCGCGGTCGAGGCCAGCACCGACTTGGGGTCCCGGGTGGTGAGGGGCACGTGCCGGGCGACCCTGATGCGGCAGCACAAGTCGGCGAGCACGGCGATCAGTTCGTCGCCCGTCATCTTGACGCCGATGAACAGCGCCCGCCCGCCGTCGACCCGCACCGGGTTGGCGGGCCGGCCGAGCGACGGCTGCCGCGCGTCCTCGTCGACGTCCTCCACGAGGTATCCGGACTCGATCAGAGGCCGCACCGCCTTGGTGACCGCCGCCGCCGACAGCCGCGTCCGTCCGGCAATCTCCGAGCGGGTGAGCGGGCCGTGCGACAGCACGGTGGTGAAGATCTGGGAAGCGGCCGGCGTATGGGCCGGGAACGCCTCGGTACGAGAGGTCGAGCGCATGGCCGGAACCTAAGTCTCTTATTTTCCGCTGTCAATGAAAGAAGCAGGATTATCTTGAGGACCGCCTTTGATGGACCCCTGGCCTGCAAATGACAGATTCACTCGGGGTGTTGACACGTGATCCAAGGTCAGGGTTGGCTTTCGAGCGTCTCGTGGCACCACTGGAACGTGAGGACCCCTGTCGATGATCTCCTTCGCCCCGGACACCGGGGTCTGGCTGCTGACCACACCCCACACGTCGTACGCACTGCGCATCGACGCGACCGGGGCGCCCTGTCACCTCGCCTGGGGCGCCCGTCTGACGCTCGCCGAAGCCGAGGAACTCGCCGTGCCGCGCGCTCCGGAGACCAGCAGCTTCGAGGGCAGACCCCCCGTCGGGGAGGAACTTCCCGTCGACGGCGGGACGCGCTACGGGCCGCCGTCGCTGCAAGTCCGCTTCGCGGACGGCTCCCGCGCCTTCGAATGGCAGCCGTCCGGCCACCGCGTCCACGAGGGCGAGCTGGTGCTGGAGTTCCGTGACCGCCGCTACCCCCTGCATGTGGCGCTCCACTACCGCGTCCACGGCGACACGGACGTCATCGAACGCTGGACGACGGTCCGCAACGCCGGCGACGAGCCCGTCACCCTGCTGCGCGCCGACTCGGCCGCGTGGACCCTGCCCCCGCTCCGGGACTACCGTCTCAGCCACGTCACCGGACAGTGGTCCGCCGAGAGCCAACTACGCCGCGACCAACTCCCGTACGGCGAGACCGTGTTGACGAGCCGGCGTGGCATCACCAGCCATCACGCGAACCCGTGGCTGATGCTCGACGCGGGCGAGGCCACGGAGGACCACGGCAGGGTGTGGAGCGCCGCCCTCGCATGGAGCGGGAGTTGGCGGATCACCGTACAGCGCACGCCGGACGGGCGGGCCGGACTCACCGGAGGCGTGGGCCACGACGGGACGACCGTGCCCCTGTCACCGGGTGAGGAGTTCACCACTCCCCGGTTCGCGGGCCTGTGCACCGACGGCGGCTTCGGCGCGGCCAGCCGTGCCTGGCACGCGTACACCCTGGGTCATGTCCTGCCGCATCCGCACGAGGTCGCGCCGGTGCTGTACAACTCCTGGGAGGCGACGGGCTTCGACGTCGACGAGGTGGGGCAGAAGGCGCTCGCCGAGCGGGCGGCGGAGCTCGGAGTCGAGCTGTACGTCGTCGACGACGGCTGGTTCGGAGCGCGCCGCAGCGACCGGGCCGGACTCGGCGACTGGACACCCGCCCCCGACCGCTTCCCCGACGGCCTGGGTCCGCTGGTCGAGACGGTGCACCGGCTGGGCATGGGCTTCGGTCTGTGGGTGGAGCCCGAGATGGTGAACCCGGACAGCGACCTCTACCGCCGGCACCCCGACTGGGTGCTGCACTTCCCCGGCCGCCCCGGCTCCGAACTGCGCAACCAGCTCGTCCTCAACTTCGCCCGCGACGACGTCGCCGACTGGGCCTACGGCTGGCTGACCCGGCTGGTCGGCGAGCACGGCATCGACTTCCTCAAGTGGGACATGAACCGGGCGTTCAGCGAGGCCGGATGGCCCGGCGAGCGAGACGGCGCCGACCGCCTCGGACCGAAGTACGTGCGCAATCTGTACGCCGTCCTCGACCGGCTGCGCGCGGACCACCCGGCGCTGCGGATCGAGTCGTGCAGTGGCGGGGGTGGCCGCGTCGACCTGGGCATACTGTCCCGTACGGACCAGGCGTGGGCGTCGGACAACACCGATGCCGCCGACCGCATGGGGATCCAGCACGGCTACGGCCAGCTCTACCCGGCGCGCACGATGGGCTCGTGGGTCACGGACGTGCCGAACCAGCTCACCGGCCGGACCGTTCCACTGCGCTTCCGCTTCCATGTGGCGATGGCCGGAGCACTCGGCATCGGGGGCGATCTCACCCGCTGGTCCGAGGAGGAACTGCGCGAGGGCGCAGCCCTGGTGGCCGAGTACAAGAAGGTGCGCCATCTGGTCCAGCACGGCAGGCTGGACCGCCTGTCGCCGCCGTCCGAGGATGGCGTCTCGGTGGTGCAGTACACCGCCGCGGACGCCTCTCAGACGCTGCTGCTCGTCTGGCGGCGCGTCCCCCGCCACGGCGCCCCGCGGCTGCCGGTCCGGCTGCGCGGCCTCACCCCCACGGCCCGCTACCGCGACGCACGCACCGGCGCCCTGCACCACACGACCGTGCTCGCCGAGTACGGGCTCGAGATCGACCTTCCGCACGGCGACTGGTCGAGCACGGCCGTGCATCTGGTGCGTGAACCGGACGCCTGAGCTTCAACGGCCGTGCCTGCACGTCGTCGTACGAGACGCGACACGGCCTCGGGCCAGGAGGACCGGGTGGGTGCCCACCACCTGACGCCCGGTCGCCAGTCCGAGGACCGGAGCGGTCAGCGGGGCGAGGACACCGCCGGACGCGAGCGTTACGCCCAGCTGCCGCAGCCGCCGTGGCACGGTCTTGGGCCCGGTGAACGAGAGTGCGGCGAGCGAGGTGGCGGTCGAAGCCGGCGCTCGGCACGGTGCTGCGGGCGGTGGCCGTCGCCGTCACGGTCACGATGGACGGGGCGGCGAGTACGCGGGCCGGCGGGCGCACCGTCCGCACGCTCGTTCCGGCCCCACGCCTGTGCCCAGGGGTTCCGGCCGCGCCCATGTCCCCACGCGCCGCACGCCGGGGCGGCGGCGAGTACGCGGGCCGGCAGGCGCACCGTCCGCACGCTCATTCCGGTCCCACGCATGTGCCCACGGGTTCCGGCCGCGCCCATGTCCCCACGCTCCGCCGGCCGGGGCGGCGCGGCGAGCCGGGGCGTTCCCTCCGGCGCCCGGCTCGTGGCCCTCAGTAGCGCTGCGCCTTGGTCAGCCGAGGCGTCAGCTTGGGCGCGGCGGGCTCCCTGCTGATGGCGACGGGCTGGGCCCGCTGCCCCGGATCGAGGTTCTCCGCCCCTACGTACCTGGTGTCCACGACCTTGCCGTCGGAGTCCTTGAAGTCGATCTGTACGGCGTACGACGCCTTGTGGTCTGTCTTGTTGGTGATGGCGACGATCACGGCGAGCAGCCCACCGGTCTCCGCCCTGGGCAGGCCGGTCACGGCGACGTCGGACATCGCGTTGCCGCTGCCCTGCACGTTCTTCAGTTCCTTCTCCGCGGCCGCGGAAGCGCGTGCCGTCTCGGCCGAGACCGACGCCTCGAACGCCGAGGCCGCGGCGGAGGCTGAGGAGGCCGCCGCCGACGCCGAAGCGCGGGCGGAGTCGATGGCCGAGGAGGCGGCCGAGGCCAGCGCGGACGGCGCCGTCCCGGTGAAGGACGACGCGTTCGGCGCGGTGGGGCGGGGGCTGAAGGAGGAGGCGCCGCTGCCGCTGCCGCACGAGACGAGTACGCAGCCGGACACGGACGTGCCCAGAAGGACCGCGATCCGTCGTGATCCGCCGCGGCCGTGCGACGTGCGTCTGCTCATCGGGCTCGTCCTCTTCCTGCCGTACGGGACTCCCTCATGCTCCGCGCCGGACTCGGCGCCCGCGAACGACGGGGGCCCATTGGGGTGGCAGCGGGCTCAGGGTCCGTGCCCGCCGCCCTCCCCCTCGAGCCAGGTCTCCGAGATCGCCAGGGCCGCCGCCATGATGCTCAGCTGCGGATTGACCTCGGGGCAGCCGGGCAGGACGGAGCCGTCCGCGACGAGGACTCCGTGGGCGCCGCGGAGTCTGCCCTCGGGGTCGGTGGGGGCCCGCTGCGGATCGGCGCCCGCTGCGGCCGTGCCTGTGGGGTGGAACGCCGAGAGGTGCAGGTCGCGGGCGCTCACTCCCGTGAGCAGCTCGTCGAGTTCGTCGAGCGAGCGGGCGCGCGGCGCGGTCGGGACGCCGGTGAGGACCTCCTCGGCGCCCGCGGCGAAGAGCAGACGGCCCATGGCGCGCACGGCCGTCATCAGCCGATCGCCGTCGCGGGGGTCGAGGTCGTAGCGCACGAGGGTACGGTCCCGGCCCTGGACCCGGCCGGATGGCCGGTCGGCGATCATGGCACCGAGGGTCGCGAGGTGTTCGCTGTCCTCCAGTTCACGCCGCAGCTCGCGTCCCAGGCCGGGGAGGACGAGACTTCCCATGCCGGGCGGGCTCGCGGTGGCCTCGATGAGAACGCCGCGGGAGTGCAGTTCCTCGATTCCGACGCTCTGCAGCACACCCCGCCAGGCGGTGACCGGCTCGGCGAAGCGCCCCGCGACGCTCGTGGCCGGGTGCACGCTGAGGTTGCGGCCCAGCCGTGGATGGCCGCCCAGGCCTGAGCGGCGCAGCAGGGGCGGTGTCTGGAGCGCTCCGGCCGCCGTCACGACGAGGGGGCTCAGGATCTCCAGTTCGCTGCCGTCGGGCCTGCGTGCCTGCACTCCGGCGGCGCGCGGTGCCCCGGGTCCGTCGTGGTCCAACAGGATGCGGCGGACCCGTACGCCCGTAACGATGCGGGCGCCCGCGGCGCAGGCGTCGGGCAGCACGGACAGCTGCACGCTCTGCTTGGCACCGGTGGGGCAGCCGACCACACACTGGCACGAGCCCTTGCAGCCGGGCGCGTTGCGCCGCAGCGGCCCGGCCCGCCAGCCGAGCCGCCGCGCCCCCGAGAGGGCGAGCAGCCCGTTGTTGCCCAGGACGTCGAGAGGCTGGGTGGCGACGCGCAGGGTGCGCTCGATTTCGTCGAGCCGGGGCCCGAAGCTCTCGGCGAGCCCGAATCCGTACTCCTGGCTCCAGCGGGTCAGCACATGGTCGGGAGTTCGGTAGCAGGTACCGGAGTTGACCACGGTGGTGCCGCCGACCGCACGGCCGACCGGCAGCAGAAGCGGCGGGTTGCCCACGGCCACTGTGGCGCCGCCGTCCCGGTACAGCTCGGCGAAACGGTCGAGCGGCGCCCGGCGTCCGAAGGAGGCCGTCGAGTGGTGCTCGCCCTCCTCAAGGACCACGACGCCCAGTCCGGCGCGCGCGAAGGTCCGGGCGGCCACCGCGCCGCCCGCGCCGGATCCGACGACGACCACGTCGGCCGTGGAGCGTGTCGGCCACTCCTGGGCCGCGGTGCAGTCCAGGGGCGGATCCTCGGGTGCCGTGGCGGGAACGGACGCGGCCGGCATCCGCTCGGTGCCCGCGGCCAACAGCACGGGAATCTTGAGGACGTCGAGCAAGGGGGCGAGCCGGGGTCGTGCGGCCAGCGAGCCGAGCAGGCTCTCGCGTTCGTCGGGGCACAGCGCCGCCAGTCGCCTGCCGGTGCGCAGCACCGCATACGTCTCCAGAGCCGCGACGGCGGTGTGCACCCCGACCCGAGCGACCCGCGGCAGCGCGTCAAGCACGGCGTCAAGCCGATGCGGGACACGGGCGGCCCAGCCCTCATCACCCGCGTCAGCGAGCAGCGCCGCAACCAGCCCCTCGCCGCTCACCGGACACCCACCTCGGGCCACAACAGCACGACGAACACCACGTCGACCCGACACCGGACACCGGCGGCCCAGCCCTCAACACCCGCGTCGGCGAGCAGCGCGGCAACCAGTCCCCCGCCGCTCACCGGTCGCCCGCCTCGGGCCACAACAGCACGACAAACACCACGTCGACCCGACACCGGACACCGGACACCGGCGGACCAGCCCTCAACACCCGTGTCAGCGAGCAGTGCCGCAACCAGTCCCCCGCCGCTCACCGGTCGCCCGTCTCTGCGTGCGCGGTGCCGTCCAGGACCCAGGAGGCCTCCGGGCGCCAGTGGCCCCACCAGCGCTCCAGCACGATGCGGGCGTCGGCGGACTCGCTGTTGCGGCACACCGCGCGGGCTCCGTCCGGGTCGCGGTACTCCAGGGTGAGGGTCCGTGCGGCGGGCTGCTCGACCTCGACGCGGATGCGGCGCAGCGCCGTCCGTCCGGTCACCGTCCACTCGGGCAGCCCGAACCGGGCCCGGAATCGTCCTACGCCCAGTAGACCGATCGCCGACCGCTCCGCCCGCCGGGGCCAGATCCGGCCGCGATGGCGCAGCCGCAGGAAGACCAGCGGAGGCAGCCGCCGCAGTCCCGGCCGGGTGGACACGGCGGCGACGATCTCCAGGACGTCGTCGTCACCGAGATCGGCGTGCAGCCAGGCCCACCGGTGCGCGTTGCCGTGCCCGTAGAGGCGGGCCGAGGCACCGGGGGCGCCGCGCAGCGTCAAGGTCCGTTCCCCGTACGAGAATTCGCCCTCGTACGTGGCGCGCGCGGCCGGAAGCATCTGGGCGGCCGGCAGCAGCGGCCGACGCCAGGACCAGCGGGGGAAGGTGAACAGCGGGGGTCCTTGAGGGCGTTCGGTGAGTTTCCAGTGGAAGTCACCGGCGCTTCCCGTCAGTTGGCCGGACGCGAAGGCCACGCCGCCTCCCGCGAATCCGTCCGGCGGCCGGGGCCAGCGGACGGGTCCGAAGCGTGCGTGCCGTATCTCGCCCTCGCGAGGGAACGCCGCCACCCATCCGTGGGCCAGCGGCTCGGAACCGTCGGTGGGCGCGGTCAGTTCATGGTGCAGCCAGATGCCGGTGCCGCTCGTCGGATCGGTGAGCGTGGTGTACCAGACCTCGGTGCGTCCCGGTGTGCCGTTCCAGCGTGGTGCGAGGTATCCGGCGTGGCTCTCGAGGCGCGGGAAATGGAAGCTGAGGAGGAACGGCGCGAGGCCGGTCGCGAGCGGGAAGCGCAGAACCCCTTCGCCCACCGGCGCATCGCCCTCGTACAGCGTGAACGGCAGGACGGTCATCGACTCGACGGGGCGGCTCGGAGTCACCGACTTCCAGCCGTCCAGGGTGAGGGCGCGCCCGTCGGCGGTGAAGGCGAGCCGGTAGCGGATGCGCCGTCGGGCGAGGGGTGACACCTCCAACTCGCCCTCGACACCGGGGTCGTCGGCAAATCCGGCGATCCGCACGCGGCCGGTCAGGCGCGCCCGGGTCGTCCGGTGCGGGAGCAGTATCCGGTCGGCGTCGGCGCGGAGGTCGAGGCGTATGCGCCGCTGACGTGTCTCGCCGTCGAGCCGGACCGTACCGAGCATCGTCTCCTTGAACACCGTGCCCCTCATACAAGGCCGTCCAGCATGATGCGCTCGGTGGCCCGCAGGTAGGTGTCGGCGGCCGTGTGCGCCTGCCGGGCGTCGCCGGCCGTCACCGCGTCCACCACCGGGGCCAGGCGTTCGTGGGCCGCCAGGGGGTCGGTGAAGGGGCCCTTGAGCAGGGAGCGGACGGGCAGGTAGGCGTTGAAGAGGGTGTTCGTCAGCAGGACGTAGACCCGGTTGCCGGTCGCGCGGGCGAGGGCGCGGTGCACCTCGACGTCGGCCAGCTGCACCGCGTCGGCGCCGTCGGCCTCCCGTACGGCTGCCAGCAGCGCTCGGAGTTCGGCCCGCTGCGTACGGGTGGCCCTCGCGGCGGCCCGCTCGGCGATCAACGCGCCGATGCCGCGCCGCACTTCGAACACCTCGTGGACCCACTTCGCGTCATGCCGCACGAGCATGGGCAGCAGGTCCGCCCCGCCGAGCCGTGCGTAGTCGCGTACCCGGGTTCCCACGCCGTGCCGCGTTTCCAGCAGGCCGGCCTGGACGAGTCGGCCGAAGGCGTGCTTGAGCGTGGTGCGGGTGACTCCGTAGCCGTCGGCGAGCTGGCGCTCGGGAGGGAGGTAACTCCCCGCCGGATGGCGGCCGTTGAGGATGTCGGTGCGCAACCGGTCTTCCAGGACGTCCACGATGGTCTCGCGGGGCAGTGCCTCCACGGTTCCTCCTCCGGCGAGTGGATGAGTGGCTCATCCACTGAACCAGTACGGGCTTCTCACGGTCAACCCCTCTTCCCGGAAGGGTCGTTGACACGTGACCGATTTCAGAAGCCACCCGTCACCGACGTGAGCGCGAGCCACTCCTGGTCCGGGATGCCGAGAAGCTCTTCGATGCGTTCGGCATCCGGCAGCGGCCCGTGGTTCCCCCGTCACCCAGAGCGCCGAGATGGCGGTGATGTGACCCAGTCGCAGCGCCCGCACCACGTCCAGGCCGCGCAGCGGACCGGCCAGGAACCCCGCCGCGAAGGCGTCACCCGCGCCGACCGGTTCCACCACGGTCGTCCGCAGCGCCGGAACGGTGCACACGCCCTCGTCGCTGAACGCGCTCGCGGCGTACGCGTTGTCCTTGACGACGAGGACGCGCGGGCACCCGAGCAACTCCCGTACGTCCGCCGCCTTCAGGTCCTGACCCCACAGCCGCTGCGCCTCGTCGAGCCCGACGAACACGATGTCCGCCCGGTCGGCGAGATCGCGCGACACCGTGGCGGCCGAGACGTCGGGCCACAGCGCGGGACGGTGGCTGACGTCGAAGCTCACGGTGAGCGGACCGTAGAGCGCCCGTGTCACGAGCCGCGCGCAGGACGGCGAGCGCGCCGGGATGATCCCCGTGAAGTGCGGACTCGGCGCCGGCGACCGACACCCACAGAGCGTCCGCTCCCTCAAGGGACTGGGCGGCTCGGGCGCCAGCGCCGCCCTGCTCCCGCCGACGCACACGACCCGCCCGGTGGGCGGACGCCATCCATACGTCACACCGGCTCCCTCACCGCGGCGAGGAAGGAGCGAGCGCGCTCGCGCAGCGCGCTGAGGCTTCCCCCGTCGTCGGCGTCGCCGATGAGCGGCGAGCCGACCCCCTGTTGCGTCGGCGGCGACGGTCAATCAGGCGGGAAACAAGGGAAATTGGACCGGACCAACCTTGTATGAATCGTTGACATGTACGCCACTCGGCGCAATTCTGAGAGCGCTCTCAGGAAAACCGGACGCCAGCCGTCCGCAGGAGTCCACCTCGCTGAACCCCCACGTCAAGGAGGAAGAGAGTGCCCAGAAAACGCAGATGGCGTGCCTTGGCGGCAGCCGCGGCCACGCTCACCGCGGCGCTGTTGACGTTCGGAACCCCGCCCCGGGCCGAGGCCGCCGTTCCGGCGACCATCCCGTTGAAGTTCACCAACAACTCCGGGCGCAGCGACCCGGTCTACATCTATGACCTGGGCACGCTGCTGTCGACGGGCCAGCAGGGCTGGGCCGACGCGAACGGCACCTTCCACGCCTGGCCCGCGGGTGGCAATCCGCCGACGCCGGCACCCGACGCGTCGATCGCGGGACCGGCGAACGGTCAGTCGAAGACGATCCGGATCCCCAAGTTCTCCGGAAGGATCTACTTCTCCTACGGCCAGAAGCTCGACTTCCGCCTCACGACCGGCGGCCTGGTGCAGCCGGCCGTGCAGAATCCGAGCGACCCCAACCGCAACATCCTCTTCAACTGGTCCGAGTACACACTCAACGACTCCGGTCTATGGATCAACAGCACACAGGTCGACATGTTCTCGGCCCCGTACGCCGTCGGGGTGCAGCTCGCCGACGGCAGCACGAAGAACACCGGCCATCTCAAGCCGGGCGGCTACAACGGGTTCTTCAACGCGTTGCGGGGTCAGCCGGGCGGCTGGGCCAACCTGATCCAGACCCGGTCGGACGGCACCGTCCTGCGGGCCCTCTCCCCGGGGCACGGCATCGAGGCGGGCGCGTTGCCGAGCACGGTCATGGACGACTACGTCAACCGCGTGTGGCAGAAGTACAGTTCGTCGACGCTGACGGTGACGCCGTTCGCCGATCAGCCGAACACTAAGTACTACGGCCGTGTCTCCGGTGGCGTCATGAACTTCACCAACAGTGCCGGCGCGGTCGTCACCAGCTTCCAGAAGCCCGACTCCGACAGCATCTTCGGCTGCTACAAACGGCTCGACGCACCCAATGATCTGGTACGCGGCCCCATTTCCCGCACCCTGTGCGCGGGCTTCAACCGCTCCACGCTCCTGGTCAACCCCAACCAGCCGGACACCAGCTCCACGAACTTCTACCAGGACACGGTGACCAACCACTACGCCCGCAAGATCCACGCGCAGATGGCCGACGGCAAGGCCTACGCGTTCGCGTTCGACGACGTCGGGAACTACGAGTCGCTCGTCCACGACGGCAATCCGCAACAGGCCTACGTCACGCTGGATCCGTTCAGCTGACGGGTCCCGGGTGGCCGGAGCCGGCGCGGGTCTCCGGTCACCCGATCATGCCGTGTCGTCAGGGTCGCGGCAGAGGACGGGGACCCGCTGGACGAGGTTGTTCGCGAAGCCGCCCCGGTTCCACGGCTGCTCCAGCGGCTGAGTGTGCCCCTCGGCGTCGGTGGCCCGCGCGCTGAGCACATGGTGGCCGGGCGTGGCCGCCCAGTCGAACCGCCACGGGCGCCAGGCCCAGCGGTGGCCGCTTCCCCGGTCGAGGTCCGCCGCGTACCAGGAACGCCCCTCGTCCCAGCTGACCTCGACACCCGTCACCTGCGCACGCCCCGACCAGGCCCGGCCCTCCAGCGCCACGACACCGGGACTGACCACCCGGGTGCGGGACATGAAGTCGGGGAAGCCGGGCGGGATCAGCAGGGCGCGCGGAGCGATCCGGGTGACCGGCTCGCCCCCGTCGCCCGCGTACTGCCGCAGCCGGTAGGCCACGGCCTGCTGGAATCCCGTGAACGGCGTGTCCGTCACCGTGATGTCGCGCAGCCACTTCACATGAGCCATGCCGTACCAGCCGGGCACCACCAGCCGCAGCGGATATCCGTGCTGCGGCGGCAGTGGGGCGCCGTTCATCGCGTAGGCCACGAGGACCTCGGGGTCGTCGCCCAAGGCCACGACCAGGGGCAGCGCACGCTGGTAGTCCTGCTCGACGCCGCGCTCCACGCCGTGATCGGCGCCGGTGAACACCACCTCCACCGCGCCGGGTTCGACCCCGGCCTCGGCGAGCAGCACCCGCAGCGGCACGCCGGTCCACTCCGCCGTACCGACGGCCTCCACCAGCCACGGCTGGCTCACCGGCCGGGGCGTCAGCAGAGCCCGCCCGTTGCCCGCGCACTCCAGGGTCACTCGCTGGGTCAGCGCGGGGTATGTCTTCAGTTCGTCCACCCCGAGCCGCAGTCGCCGCCGCACCCGTCCGCCGAGAACGAGCCGCCAGGTGTCCTCTTCCGCGTACGGGATGTCGTAGTGGGTCAGCACATAGTGCAGACCCGGCGGTGTGACGTCGTAGCGCAGGGCCTCCAGCGGTATCCCGTGATTGCGAGCGGCGAGGGCCAGCTCCTCCTGGCTGATGCCCTCGTCCGGGCCGGCCAGCCGCGCGGGTGCGCTCACATCATCCAGGCGATGCCCCATGCCCGCATTGTCCGCCTGCCCGGCGAGGGGGCGCCAGACGGACAGTGGGGGCCCTATACGGACAGCGGGCGGATGCTGCGGTCCACCAGGTCGTGCCAGCCGGATTCCAGGCGCTGCAGGGACATGCCGCGCTGCCGGGTCAGATGGTGGACCAGGGCGGGTTCCAGGTATCCCATCAGGGTCTGGGCGAGGAGTTCGGTGTCCGCGGGCGGGCCGACCTGGCGCAGCAGCATGCAGACGTGCATGAAGCGGACGCGGTACGGCGCCGCGTTGAAGCGGCGGGAGGCGTCGGGCTCGGCGGCGAGGTAGAGGTCGAGTTGCTCGGAGGTCTCACGCAGGGCCCGACATCCGAATGCGTGCAGCCGCTCCACCGGTGACGCGCCCGGCCCGAGCGGGGCGGGACCGCTCATGAAGGCGGTCTGGAACCGCTGCTCGGTGTGGTCGAGCAGCGCCATCAGCAGCCCGGTGCGGTCGCCGAATCGCCGGAAGACGGTGCCCTTGCCCACCGATGCCGCGGCGGCCACGGCCTCCATCGTCACCTTGGCCACGCCGTGCTCCTCCACCAGGCGGGCGGCGGCCTCCAGCAGGCGCGCACGGTTGCGTGCGGCGTCGGCGCGCAGCTGCGGGACCTCGCCGGGAGAGGTGAGCTCCATCAGGACGGGTTCGTCGGATCGTTCCTGTCGCTTGGGGAACGGCGGGAGTGGGGTGGACATGAAGCCAGCGTAACCGCTCACCAGGACAACTGGACTGTGGTCCGGTTCGGTGATAGACATTTAAGCGGACCTCGGTCCGCTTTTGTTGCGGCAATGTTTCAGCTTCGGGAGATCATCCATGTCCGTACATATCCTCGCGCTCGTCGGCAGCCTGCGCGCCGGCTCCCACAACCGCCAGCTCGCCGAGGCGGCCGTCAAGCTCGCTCCCGAGGGAGCGGAGGTCGAGCTGTTCGAGGGCCTGGCCGACATCCCCTTCTACAACGAGGACATCGACGTCGAGGGCAACCTGCCCGCCGCCGCCGGCCGCCTGCGTGAGGCCGCCGGTCGCGCCGACGCCTTCCTGCTCTTCTCGCCGGAGTACAACGGCACGATCCCGGCCGTGCTGAAGAACGCCATCGACTGGCTGTCGCGCCCCTTCGGCGCCGGCGCCTTCGGCGGCAAGCCGGTCGCCGTGATCGGCACCGCGTATGGTCAGTTCGGCGGCGTCTGGGCGCAGGACGAGGCCCGCAAGGCCGTGGGCATCGCCGGCGGCACCGTCCTGGAGGACGTGAAGCTCTCCATCCCCGGCTCCGTGGTCCGCTTCGCCGAGACGCACCCCGTCGACGACGCCGAGGTCGCCGCCCAGCTCACCGAGGTCGTCCACCTCCTGCACAGCAAGGCCGGCGCGGTCGACGCCGCCTGACAACCCCCGTGAGGGCCGGCCCGGTTCACCCGGACCGGCCCTTTCGCATGTCACAGGATCGCTGCCGTATGTCTCAGGTCGCCACGATCTTGGCGGAACGAAATCCTCCGGGACAAGATGCCCGCATGAAGGGTGATCTCTTTTCCAGTGACCACATGGTGCAGCCCGCCGTCGCGCCGGGCATGACCATCCAGAACGCCAAGTCCATCAAGTACGCCGTCAGCGGCGAGATGCTCGCGCGGCAGGGCGCGATGATCGCCTACCGGGGCAATCTGCAGTTCGAGCGCAAGGGCCAGGGCGTGGGCGGCATGCTCAAGCGGGCGGTCACCGGTGAGGGACTGCCGCTGATGACCGTCCGCGGGCAGGGCGAGGCCTGGTTCGCGCATGAGGCGCAGAACTGTTTCATCGTCGGCATCGAGCCGGGCGACGTGTTCACCGTCAACGGCCGCAACGTCCTGTGCTTCGACGCCACGTTGTCGTACGAGATAAAGACCGTGAAGGGCGCGGGCATCACCGGCGGCGGCCTCTTCAACAGCGTGTTCACCGACCACGGCAGTCTGGGCCTGATCTGCGAGGGCAACCCGCTGGTCATCCCGGTCTCGCAGCAGCAGCCGGTCTACGTCGACACGGACGCCGTCGTCGGCTGGACCGCCCATCTGCACACCTCGCTGCACCGGTCCCAGTCGATCGGCTCGATGATCCGGGGCGGCTCCGGCGAGGCCGTGCAGTTGAAGCTGGAGGGCGAGGGGTACGTCGTCGTCCGCCCCAGTGAGGTGACGCCGCAGAAGACACAGCAGCACTGAGTCCGCAAGCGAGGAAGGGTGCCCCGCCGCATGGCGGGGCACCCTTCCTCGTGTGATTCGTCAGTGCCCCGCGGCGGGGGTATTGGCGGTGGTGACGTTGACGGCGGCCCAGGCCTTGTCCACCGTCTTGTACTCGGTGCTGCTCGCCCCGTACAGGTCGGCGGCGGCCTTGAGGGTGGCCTTCCGGGCGTCATGGAAGTCGGTCGTGGAGACCATGTAGCGGGTGAGCGCCCGGTAGAAGATCGCGGTGGCCTTGGCGCGACCGATGCCCGTCACCCGCGAACCGTCGTACGTCGGCGAGTCGTACGTCACGCCGCCGATCGTCTTGCGGCCGCTGCCCTCGGCGAGCAGGTAGTACGCGTGCGAGGAGACGCCGGAGCCCGCGTGGACCTCGGTGTCGTAGACCTCGGGCGCCCAGTAGTCGACCGTGCCTTCGAGCTTGTCGAGGGAGGGGTGGTCGAGGCGGCGCAGGAACTTCTGCGCGAGACCCAGCTTCTCTCCGATGAGGAAGTTCGGCGGGTTCTTCGGGTTGTTCGCCGAGAACTCGACGTTCGAGCCGAAGATGTCGGCGAGGGACTCGTTGAGGGCCCCCGGCTCGCCGTACTGGTTGCCGTCCTGGTCCACCCGGGTGGGCTCGAGGGCGGCGGTGGCGTCGACGACGCCGTGGGTCAGCTCGTGTCCCGTGACGTCAAGGACGACCAGTGGCTTCTTGAACAGGTCGCCGTCACCGTCGCCGTACAGCATGCAGCCGCACGTCGAGTCCCAGAAGGCGTTGCCGACCTTGTTGCCGAAGTGGACCATCCCGCGGGCGCCGGCGCTGTTGTTCTTGATGCCCTTGCGACCGAAGGTCTTCTTGTAGAAGTCCAGGGTCTGGGTGATGCCGTACTGGGCGTCGACCGCGGCGGTGGTGCGGCTGGAGGTGGTGCCGGTGCCCCACTTGTTGTCGCCGTCGGTGAACTTCTTGCCGCGCGAGAACGCCTCCAGCTCCTGGCCCCTGGCGTCCCGGGTCTCGGTGTTCCACCGGCTGGGGTCCTTGAGGAGGAAGCTGGTGCGCGCGGTCTGTGTGGTGGTCAGCGCCACCTTGCCGTCGAAAAGGGAGGCGCCGCTGCCGGTGGCGGTGGCCGGGTAGTGGCCGGCGCCCGTCGCGCCGGTCAGACCGGACAGCGCGGTGGCCGAGGCCGTCTCGGGGTTCGCTCGCTCGCCCCGCTTGCGCAGCGTGTCCTCGAGGGACGGCGATATGAACTCGTCGCTGTCGGGGGTGTTGCTGCGGATCTTGCCGCTTCCGGCGTCCACGACGACGGTGCGGGAGCCGCCCGCCTTCGTGGTGTCGCTGTCGGTCACACGCACCTGGTAGGCGAGGGCGGCGGCGCCGTCGCGGGCGTCCACGACGAGTTCGGCGCCGCCCGCGTCACCCTTGGCAACCATCGCGGCCTTCTGCTCGGCCTGCTGGGGCGTCAGCTTCGCCTCGATGCTGGCGGGCTTGACCACGTGGTCGGCGGCCCGGGTCACGCCGAGGTAGCCGGACTGCCTGCTGAGGTGGACGACCAGGTCGCCGCCGAGGACCGGGAGGCCCTGGTGGGTGCGGACGAAGCGGACGTGCTGCTTGCCGTCCGGGTCCGTCATGACGTCCTTGGCCCGCAGGGTGTCGCCCTGGGTGACACCGGTCGCCGAGGCGTGGGCGAAGGCCGCGGCCCTGGCGGCGTCCACCGGCGAGGAGGCCGAAGCCGCCGCGCGGGCGGGCGAGTCGGGCGCGGCCGCGAAGGCGGGGCCCGCCGGGAGCGTGGCGGCCGTCGTCACCGCGACGGCGATCGCCACGCGGCGTATGTGGGGTCTACGCACTGAGTTCCTTAGCACAGGGGCGGCCGGGATCGCCAACCGCCTTGGGACACGGCGCTGTTGGGCACCGCGGGGGCTGGTCGGGCCCCAGGTCGACACCCTCACCGATTCACCATGTACATGTAAAGGAGAAAGATCCCTTTTATGGATTTCCAGGCGATCTCTTTACAAATGTTCATGTCGCGGTGATCGGCTGGCGGCCAACTCTGCGTCGACCGGACAGATGTGAAGGGGAATGAGGCGGTTGCCTGAGAGGAGCCACTGCCACGTACATGTGACCGATGTCGCAGCGCCTCCGGGCCCGGAGCGGGCGGGACCGGAGGCGCGCGGGTGTCAGATCGCGCGACGGGCCAGGGAGGACAGCAGGGTGCGCAGCTCCGCGGCGGGGCCCGGGGCGAGCGACACGCTCGCCAGGAGAGCGTGTGCCGAGCCGAGATGACGGCGCGCCTCCCGCAGGGCGGCCGTGCGTCCGCCGGCCCGTTCGACGAGGGCCGCCGCGTGGCACAGGCCGCGGTCGTCGAGGGCCGTCGGTGAGGTGAGGAGTTCGGCGAGCGCGGAGCTGCCGGGTGCGTTCAGGGCGATCAGCACCGGCAGGGTCTTCTTTCCCTGGCGCAGGTCGCTGTGGACCGGTTTGCCCATGACGAGCGGATCACCCCACATCCCCAGAAGGTCGTCGGCGATCTGGAACGCCACACCGAGATGGCGCCCGGCGCGGTCCAGGGCGGTCGCCGTTTCCCGCGGCGCTCCCGCCAGTTGGGCGCCCAGTGCCGGCGCGCAGCCGAGCAGGGCGCCGGTCTTGCGCTCGGCCATCACCTCGTACTCCCCCACACCGACCGCCTCGGGCCCGGTCCAGGGACGCTCGGCGAACAGCAGGTCGTCCGCCTGGCCGCGGACCAGGTCGCTGAGGGCGGTGGTGAGCTGTCGTACGGCCGCGGCGGCATGAGGAGTCGCGCCGAGGGTTTCCACGGCCAGCGCGAAGAGCGCGTCACCCGCGAGGACGGCGGGGCCGGTGCCGTACGCCTTCCACACGGCGGGGCGGCCCCGGCGCAGCGCGTCGCCGTCCATGATGTCGTCGTGGAGCAGCGAGAAGGTGTGCACGAGTTCCACCGCGACCGCGCCCGGCACACCCGCCCCGGCGGGGCCGCCGGCCGCTTCCGCGCCCAGCACGGCCAGCGCCTGCCGTACGCCCTTGCCCTGGCTGCGGATGGCGGGGGCGCCGCCCACCTCGCAGAGACCCAGGGCGTATCCGGCCATCTCAGCCACCCAGGGGTGCAGCCCGCCGATCGCCTCCGCCAGCGCCGGGGCGACCAGTGCACGGCAGCGGCTCAGGATGCGCGGGGTGGTGGGCGGCGACTGCAGGGCCGTGGAGGTCATCGCACGGCCTCCGCGCCCTCGGACTCCGCTGCCAAGCCGAGTTCCGTGCGCGCCCGTTCGACCATCTCGCGGCCGTGCCGCAGGCCGATGCCTTCCAACGCCCTTTCCAGTTCATCCAGTTCGGCGGCCGTCTCGGCGCGGTCGCGGCCCAGGCGGGCCAGTGACTTGACGAGGCCGAGTCGCGACAGGGCCCGCCCGCGCGGTTCGCTCATCGCCTCGAACTCCGCGAGCGCCTGCGCGTAGATGTCCCGCGCCCGCTCGTAACGCCCGGCGCGATAGAGGACGTTGCCGCGCATCTTGTGGTTGTAGGCGAGCGCGCCGGACAACTTCATCGCGCGGCAGGACACCTCCGCCTCGCTCAGCAGGTCCAGCGCACGGCCCACGTCCCCGTCGCGTACGGAGACGATGTCCGCGAGGCCGCGCAGGGCCCAGGCGTGCCCACGCCTGTCCTCGGCGCGGGCCGCTATACCGGCGGCCTCCTCGAACATGGCGTACGCGGTGTCATAGGCACCGGTGTTGCGGTGTATCTGCGCGATTCCCTCCAGGGCCCACACGGTGTGGCGGGCCTCGCCGCGCTTGCGGGCCTCGGCCAGCAGCTGTTCGTGCAGGGCGGTCACCGCCGCGTAGTCGCCCTGGATGCGGCCGGTCTCCGCCATCCCGGCGAGGGAGTAGCCGCGCACCACGACGTCCCCGGCGTGCTCGCCGAGTTCGGCGGCAAGCCGCAGCAGCCGCCACGCCAGCGGGAACGCGCCACGCTGCCGGGCCAGTGTGCCGCCGCTCCACAGCGCCCAGGCCATCGCCCCGGTGTCGTCGGCCTCGCGGGCGGTGCGGAAACTCGTCTTCCACGCCCGGTCGGCGTCGGCCACCTGCCCCAGCCGGCGGTGCGCCTCAGCGACCGCGAGACCCGAGCGAGCCGCCTCGGCCCGCTCCCCCGAGCGCTCGGCGGCGCGCAGTCGCTCGGTGCCGGCCGCGAGTACGTCGGTCAGCGAGGAGTTCACGGACAGGGTGGTCAAAGCGCCCTGGTACTCCGGGGCGAAGGCCTTGCCGTACATGAATGCCTTTCCGTCTGCCACCGGTCAGCCGCGTTCGCGTGCGGCCGGTCCTGATGGCTCTTTATGGCTCTTGTGGGGCGGCAGCATGCGACGACACCGCTATACGCTCGACGTATACATGAGATGTATACGCGAAGCGTATAGTGCGTCGGATTTCCACCCGGGAATCTCTGTCTCCCACCAGGTCGACGCACCGCCCACCGTTGCCGATCAAGACGACGAGGGCGCCCGCAAGGTTGCCTGCCGTGCCGCGGAAGCCCCAAACGCGTTGTCACGACGTCCGAACGAGCCCCAGGATGAAGGGAAGTTGACCTCTCCGACCGGAAGGCAGGCGCAGATGCCCGCAGGCCCGATGCACGCCGACGAGGCGCGGATCGACGTCTCGCTCGTACGACGCCTGCTGGCCGCCCAGTGCCCGGAATGGGCCGAACTGCCGCTGAAGCGCGTCGAGTCGGCCGGCACCGTCAATGCCGTCTACCGACTCGGCGACGACATGGCCGTACGCCTTCCGCGCATCGCGGCGGGCGCCGGTGATGTGCTCAAGGAGCGGGACTGGTTGCCGCGGCTCGCCCCGCTGCTGCCGTTCCCCATCCCCGAGGTTCTCGCCGTCGGCGTGCCCGGCAAGGGATACCCGTGGCCCTGGGCCGTACTTCGCTGGCTCGACGGCCAACTTCCCGTCCCCGGCGAGCTCACCGACGCGCGGGCGCTGGCCGCCGACCTCGGTCAGTTCGTTTCCGCACTGCGGCGGGCCAACCTGGCCGACGGGCCGCCCGCCTATCGTGGCGGGCCACTGGCGACCGTGGACACCGCGACGCGCTCCGCGATCGGCCAACTCCACGGCACGATCGACACATCGGCGGCGACCGCGGCCTGGGAGGCGGCGCTCGCGGCACCGTTGTGGACCGGCCCACCCGTGTGGCTCCACTCCGACCTGATGCCGATGAACCTGCTCACCCACCGGGGCCGGATCGGTGCCGTCCTCGACTTCGCCACCGTCGGCACCGGCGACCCCGCCTGCGACCTCATCCCCGCCTGGAACCTCCTGCCCGCCGGGGCGAGGCCCGTCTTCCGGCGCGCCGTGGGCGCGGACGACGCGACCTGGGCACGCGGCCGCGGCTGGGCCCTGTCCATGGCTCTGACCCAACTCGCCTACTACCGCGTGACGAATCCGGTCATCGCGGCCAACGCGGAGCATGTGATCCGCGAGGTCCTCGCCGACCGTTAGGTCGCTTCTTGCGGATCATCGGGAGGTGCGGCCCCCGAAGCCCGCGGCTCCGGCTCCGGCTTCGGCTCCGGCTCCGGCTCCGGCTCCGGCTCCGGTACGACCTAGGACTCCACAAGGGCCTGAGTGCCGAGCACGCCGAGGAGTGCCAGGCGTTCGGCGTTCTCCGTGCCGGGCTCGGCCGTGTAGATCATGATGCGCAGGTCGCTGCCCGCGACGCTGAGCACGTCACAGTCCAGCGTCACGGGGCCCAGCCGCGGATGGTCGACGGTCTTGCGTGACGCCTCGTGCCTGCCCACGGCTCCGGAATCCCACAGCTCGGCGAACCGGTCGCTGTTCGCGTGCAGTTCGGCGATCAGGTGCCGTAGCCGCTGGTCCGCCGGATACCGGCTCGCGGTCGCGCGCAGGTCGGCGACCAGCGCCGTCTCCAACGCGCGCCCGGACTCCGGTGTGTGGCGGACACGGCTGTCCTGGCCGACGAAGTTGCGCCACACCCCGTTGCGCTCGTTTCCGCGCCATCCGGACGGATCGCCCATCAACGCCGCGTACAGCGGATTGGCCAGCAGCAGCGTCCAGGCCGCGTCGTAGACCGCGACGGGTGTCCCGGTCAGCCGGTCAAGCAGCCGGTGCACGCTCGGCGTGATGTGCGCGGGCACCATGCCCCGTCCCGGAGGTACGAGCCCGGCGGCATGGAACAGATGCTCGCGCTCGACTCCCGACAGCCGCAGCGCCCGGCTCAGAGCCTCGACCACCTGCTCCGACGGGTTGGCGGCCCGGCCCTGTTCGAGGCGGGTGATGTAGTCGACGGAGATTCCGGCCAGCAGGGCCAACTCCTCGCGGCGCAGCCCGGCCGCACGACGGTGGCCACCGGCGGGCAGCCCGGCCGCTTCCGGCGGGACCCGGTCGCGCCAACGCCGCACCGTCTGCCCGAACTCCGTGGTCGCCATGGCACTACTGTGCACCGGCCCGCGCGGACATGCCTGGTACTGAGAGTCCCAGGAAGACGGGACTCCTGGCGAGGTGAAGCTTGGCGAACGAGCCGGCCGTGAAGCATCATGGAACACATATTCGATTACGGGGGTACGCTGGTCGTATGGCCATGCACCTCCAGGGCTCGCTCTTCGACCAGACCGACGAGCTCCACCTCAGTCCGCTGAACGGGATGCGCCGGACCGTGCTGGGCGACGGGGCCTGGATCGACCTGCTGCCCGGGTGGCTCGGCGGGGCCGACGCGCTCTTCACACGGCTCGCGGCCGACGTGCCGTGGCGGGCGGAGCGGCGCCAGATGTACGAGCACGTGGTGGACGTACCGCGGCTGCTCGCCTACTACCGCGCGGGCGACCCGCTGCCGCATCCGATCCTCGACGAGGCACGCGACGCGCTGTCCGCGCACTACTCCGCCGAACTGGGCGAACCGTTCACGACGGCCGGACTCTGCTATTACCGGGACGGCCGCGACAGCGTGGCCTGGCACGGGGACCGGATCGGCAGGGGCGCGCGCGAGGACACCATGGTGGCCATCCTGTCCGTGGGCACCCCGCGCGATCTGCTGCTGCGGCCGCGCCGTGGCGGGGACACCGTGCGGCGCCCCCTGGGACACGGGGACCTGATCGTGATGGGCGGTTCCTGTCAGCGCACCTGGGAGCACGCCATCCCCAAGACGGCGCGGGCGGCGGGGCCGCGGATCAGCATCCAGTTCAGGCCGAACGGGGTGAACTGACTCCGGCCGCACAGAGGCAGGCGGTGGTGGCCTGTATGAGCTGCTCCAGCAGCGGGCGCGGGACGGAGAGGGGTGCGCGACGGGCGCCCGGGGCCGTCGATCGCACGCTCCTCACGGCGTGAGGTGGGCCTGCACCGCCGGGGCGTACCGCTCGACGATGTCCTCGATCGGCGTGGCGCGCAGGTGGGTGCCGCGGGCGATGCCGTACATCACTCCGAGGCCGAGCAGGATGCTGACGGCGAGTTCGGCGCGCAGGCCCGCGTCGGGTCCGGTGAGCCGCTCGGCGAGGCGGTCGCTGACCTGGGTCCGGAAGTTGGCGCGCAGTATGTCGCCCTGTTCGCCCTGGAGCGGGGCGAACACGATCCGCAGGACAGGATCCGCGCCACGCTGGGTCTGGCCTTCGAGCAGATGGCTGACCATGTGCCGGCCGAGGTCCGCCAGCGGCGCGTCCAGCAGGGCGTCGGCGTCGGAGTCGAAGGACATGACGCGGGCGAACAGCGCGTCCTTGTTGCCGAAGTACTTGAGGATCAGCGGCGCGCTCACCCCCGCCCGCTCGGCGACCGCCTTGAGCGTGATGTCCGCGTGCGCGTGCCGGGCCAGCAGATAACGGGCCGCGCGCAGGATCGCCGCCTTGGTCGCCTCGGCGTCGCGGCGCGGCGCGGGGGTGGCGGACGCCGTGAGACCGGGGTGCGGGGTGGTCACGGTGCTCATGCTCCTTCGAGTGCCTCGTCGCGGGGTGCTCCGGTACGGCGGCCGATGCGTGGGGTGTCGCCGGGCGACCTGGGTATGGACAGGGCGGCGGCGCAGGCCACCAGTGCGACCGTACCCGCCATGGCGAAGGCCAGCAGATAGCCGTGCAGCGTGGGCACCGGGGCGCCCCCGATGAGGCTGGTGTGGTGGACGAGCACGGCGGCGACGGCGGCGCTGCACACGGCCTGCCCGACGGTCCGCATCAGGACGTTGACGCCGTTGGCGGACGCGGTCTGCCCGGCGGGCACGGCGCGCAGAATCAGGGTGGGCAGGGCGGAGTAGGCGAAGGTGGTGCCGGTCGCGCAGACCGTGGCGCCCAGGATGATCAGCCACAGGTCACGGCTGTCCATGATGCGTATCACATAGCCGAAGGCGATGATCGCCGTGCCGAGGGCCAGCGTCGTGCGGGGGCCGCGGGCCGCCGAGATGCGCGCCGAGACCGGTGAGAGCAGCAGCATGGTCACTCCGCCGGGCAGCAGGCACAGGCCGGTCGCCACGATGGACAGCCCGAGCCCGTAGCCGGTCGCCTCGGGCGCCTGCACCAGCTGCGACGTCACCAGGGAGTTGCCGTAGAAGGCGAATCCGGTCAGGAGCGCGGCGATGTGCGGCAGGGCGACGCGCGGGCGCGCGGCCAGCTTCAGGTCGACCAGCGGCCGTTCGGCGCGCAGTTGCTGCCGCCACCACAGGGCGAGGATGAGGACGCAGGCGATGAACAGACTCAGGATCCGGGGGCTGGCCCAGCCCCATGTGCCGCCCTGGGACACCGCCAGGAGCAGGCAGACGAGTCCCGCGGCCAGCCCCAGCGCACCCGGCGTGTCGAAGCGGCCCGGCTCGCGGACGGGCGACTCGCGCACCGCCCACCAGGCCAGCGTCAGCCCGAGGGCACCCAGCGCGGTCGTCGCCCAGAACATGACGTGCCAGTTGGCGTACTGCACGATCAGCGCGGCGAGCGGCAGACCGAGGGCGGCGCCGATTCCCACCGTGGAGCTCATCAGCGCGACCGCGGAACCGGTGCGCTCCGGTGGCAGTTCGTCGCGCAGGATGCTGATCGACAGAGGTACGACGGCGGCCGCCGCGCCCTGCAGCGCCCGCGCCGCGATGAGCAAGCCGATGTCCGACGTGAGGGCGCACAGCAGGGAGCCCAACGTCATCAGTCCGAGGGCCGCGAGCAGCACGCGCCGCTTGCCGTACATGTCTCCGGCGCGGCCCAGCACAGGGGTCAGAACCGCTCCCGACAGCAGTGTCGCCGTCACCATCCAGGAGACCGCGCTCGCCGAGGCGCCCGTCAGCCGTGGCAGGTACGGCAGCAACGGGACCACCACCGTCTGCATGACGGCCATGAGTATCCCGCCGAAGGCCAGGACGGGGACCGCCAGTCGGTCACGCAGGGCCGCCATGCGCACTCCAGGAAGTCGGCACAAAGAATAGGGTGAATTGCTATTCACCATACCGGTGAATCGCCATTCACCCAATGCCGGCCCGGAGTGGCTACCGGTGGGAGCGGGCCTGCACCGTGCGGGCCACCCGTGGACCGAGCCAGCGCTTGAACCGGCGCAGCGCCTCCAGCTGCCCGGCGGCGCGGTCGATCCGGTAGTACAGCTGCGGCGGGATGTGCGGAAGCAGCGGTGAGTGCCGCTGGCCGAGCAGGGCGAACATCTGCGCCGGTGGGAGGCGGATGTAGCGCGGCAGGTTCTCGTACCACTGGGCGCTGTGCCGGGCCGCGCTCTGGACGGGCAGCAGCGCGGCCTTGCGTTCCTGTTCGTACTGGGCGAGGGCGGACTCCAGGTCCGCGTGCTCGCGCAGCGCTCCGGCCAGGGAGATGGCGTCCTCCAGGGCGAGGGTGGTGCCGGCGCCGATCGAGTAGTGGGTGGTGTGGGCGGCGTCGCCGAGCAGGACGAGGTTGTCGCGGTGCCAGGTCCGGTTGGTCAGGGTGCGGAAGGTGAGCCACTGCGCGCTGCCGTCGGCCTGCGCCCGGCCGATCAGTCCGTGTCCGTCCAGCACGTCGGCGAAGAGCTTCTCCAGCAACGCGAGACCGTCGGCCTCGCTCCCCCGGTCGAGCCCAAGGCCCCTCCACGTCTCGGGGGAGCACTCGACGACGCAGGTGCTGTGGTCCTCGCTGAACGCGTAGGTGTAGCACCAGATCCAGCCGTGGTCACTCTCCACGAAGCAGAAGGTGAAGGAGTCGAAGACCTTGGTGGTGCCGAGCCAGATGTAGAGGTTGCGCCCGAGAGTGATGTCACTGCCGAAGTGGTCGGCGTGGCGCTCGCGCAGCGCGCTGTTGACTCCGTCCCCGGCGACGACGAGGTCGGCCTCGGGCAGCAGGTCGGCCGCGATCTCGTGCTCGAACTCGACGCGCACTCCGAGCGAACGGGCCCGGTCCAAGAGGAGGTCGAGCAGCCGGCGGCGACCGATGCCGAACCCCTCGTCGCCGTGGTGCACCGTCGTTCGGTCACCCACGTGGGCGACCCCATCGCTCCAGCGGACCGAGTTCTCGCCGACGGCGAGCGCGGACTCGGGGTCGCCCTCGCGCAGCTTGTCGAGCAGAGCCGCCCAGTAGGTCACTCCCCAGCCGTAGGTCGACCCGGCCGGGTTCCGCTCGTGGACGGCGATCTCATGGGACGGGTCCTGGCGCTTCATCAGGATCGAGAAGTACAGGCTTGCGGGTCCGCCACCGACGCACGCGATCTTCACGCGCACTCCCCTATGTTGCATAAAGCGGTCAATTAATCACAAAGAGTAGCAGGAGTGATCACCCGACGAAGTTCACGTCAGATCGCCCGCGTGAGCCGTGCCACTCGCCGCGGGTCGTCCCCGCAAGATCATCTCGACAAGCCGTCGCAACGGGAGGATTTCCGCCTTCCGGTGGGTCGCGACCACCCCTGACAACAAGATCATCTTCGTTCAATCCTGCACGACATTTACTTAATTGTCCGGATCGCAGCCAACCGACATTCGGCGATTTCTGCCCTTCTCAGATGAACCGATAGGCATACGGGGACATCAACTCACCTGTTCCCAGGAGATCTCCGCATGCCCGAACTCACTCGTCGCCGTGCCCTCGGGGCCGCGGCCGCCCTCGCCGCCGCAGCCGGATCCCAGGCTGTCGCCGCATCCTCGGTCTCGGCCGCCGAACATCACCACGGCGGCCCCGAATCGTTCGACGAGGTCTACCGGGGCCGTCGCATAGAGGGTCGCCCCGTCAGCGGGAGCGGCCACCATCACGGCGCCGGATACGCCGTGTTCGTCGACGGCGTCGAGTTGCACGTGATGCAGAACGCCGACGGCAGCTGGATCAGCGTCGTCAGCCACTACGACCCCTTGCCCACCCCGCGCGCCGCCGCCCGCGCCGCGGTCGTGGAGCTGCAAGGGGCGCCGTTGGTTCCCCTCAACGCCAGCTGACCAACCCCGCAAGCAGATCGTGGAGTCCCGCACATGACCATACGTAAGAATCAGGCGAGTCTGACCGCCGACGAGAAGCGGCGCTTCGTCGACGCGCTCGTGCAGCTCAAGCGCAGTGGCCGCTACGACGCCTTCGTCACGACGCACAACGCCTTCATCATGGGGGACACGGACAACGGCGAGCGCACGGGCCACCGTTCACCGTCGTTCCTGCCCTGGCACCGCAGATTCCTCCTCGAGTTCGAGCAGGCACTGCAGTCCGTGGACTCCTCCGTCGCGCTGCCGTACTGGGACTGGAGCACCGACCGCACGGCGCGCGCGTCCCTGTGGGCGCCCGACTTCCTCGGCGGTACCGGACGCAGCCTGGACGGCCGGGTGATGGACGGCCCGTTCGCGGCCTCGACGGGCAACTGGCCGATCAACGTGCGGGTGGACAGCCGTACGTATCTGCGCAGATCGCTCGGCGACGGCACCCGGGAGCTGCCGACCCGGGCCGAGGTGGAGTCCGTGCTCGCCATGGCCACGTACGACATGGCGCCGTGGAACAGCGCCTCGGACGGCTTCCGCAACCACCTCGAGGGGTGGCGTGGCGTCAATCTGCACAACCGGGTCCACGTCTGGGTGGGCGGTCAGATGGCCACCGGCGTCTCGCCCAACGACCCGGTCTTCTGGCTGCACCACGCCTACATAGACAAGCTGTGGGCCAACTGGCAGCGCCGCCACCCCGACTCCGGCTATCTGCCGCTCGCCGATACCCCCGACGTCGTCGACCTGGGCGAGACGATGAAGCCGTGGAACGACGTGCGCCCGTCCGACCTGCTGGATCACACCGCTCACTACACCTTCGACACCGCCTGATCACGACGGCTCCGAGCCGGCGTACCGGGCCCGCGTCCGCAGCATGATGCGCCGGACAGACCCTAGGCGTTGCTCGTTTCGGCCGTCCGGCACTCGGGGTGCCCCCAGCCCTGGGCGTTCTTGGTGATGGGCTCGCCCGCCGCGTAGGAGCGGCCGCACAGGCATCGGCCGGGGAACTTCGCCTTGATGGTGCGGCTCGACGCGCCCTGCGACGCGGTCTTCTTGGCGGGGCGGCGGCGCGGCGCGCCGGACGACGACGAAGGGGTGTCCGGGGAGGGCGGCGGCTGGGGGGAACCGAGGCCGCTGCCCGCGGGCTGCTGGACGGTGGCCGCCTGGCTCGCGGCACGGTCGGCGAAGTCGTTGAGGCGGTCGCCGTCGACCTGGTGCGCGGGGACGTAGCGGAACTCCACCGTGCGGCCGTCGAGGAGTTCGTCGATGCGGGCGACCAGTTCCTGGTTGGCGACGGGCTTTCCGGCGGCCGTCTTCCAGCCGTTGCGCTTCCAGCCGGGCAGCCAGGTCGTGACGGCCTTCATCGCGTACTGGGAGTCCATCCGGATCTCCAGCGGCACATGGGGCGCGATCGCCGTCAACAGGCGTTCCAAGGCGGTGAGTTCGGCCACGTTGTTGGTCGCCGTACCCAGGGGCCCCGCTTCCCAGCGGGTCGGGATCTCGTCTTCGTCGGCGACGACCCAGGCCCATCCGGCGGGTCCCGGGTTTCCCTTCGAGGCCCCGTCACAGGCGGCCACAACGCGTTCAGGCATGGCCCCGATCATGCCACGCCGCGGCATGAGCCCCGCGCGCGGGGCGCGGGCTCACCGGGCGCCGGAGAAGCTGCCGCTGGCCAGCAGGCGCAAGCCCAGTGGAGTGGCCGTGTGCAGCACGTACTTGCCGTCGCGGTGGCTGCCCACGAGTCCCCCGTCGCGCAGGACACCGATCTGGTAGCTGGCGCTGGGCATCGCGATTCCCACGTTCTGGGCCACCTCCGAGGTGGTGCGGGCTCCGGCGGCCGCCACTTCGGTCAGTACGGCGGCCCTGGTGCGGCCCAGCAGGCGTTCGAGCCCGTCGTCCGTGGCGCGCGCGACGGAGAGGGGCACCTTCTCCACCGGGTAGACCAGCACCGGGTCGAGGCCGGGGTCCGCCAGCGCGGTCGGCCGGCGCCAGCAGAAGAACGAGGGGACGAGCAGCAGACCGCGCCCCTCCAGGTGAAGATCGCGCTCGGTGGGATAGTCCACTTCGAGCACCGGGGCCTTCCATCGCGCCAGGGGGCCGAGCCCGCCCAGGAGCGCCTGGGTGCCGCCGTCGAGGAGGGTCCGGGAGCGCAGGTCGACATCGTTGCCGACCGCGGTGCGGATGTGCGGCCAGTACGGTTCCAGCAGGGTGCGGAAGTAGGCCCCGAGGGCGCCGGCCAGGGACTTGAGGGCGTCGCTGCCGGGTCTGCCCAGTGCCGTCGTCCAGGCGGGCAGCGGGCGGGACTCGGCCAGCCGCGTCAGGTCCCGGGCCAGGCGCGTACGGGGCGTGCGCCGTAAGTGGTCGAGTCCGGCGGCCAGACCGGCGCCGGTGACCGGCGGGGTGAGGAAGTCCGGGATGTAGCCGGTCGCCGGGATCCTCGACGATCGGCATGTACGGCGTCATCTGGCTCCCGTACGCCCGCAGACCAC
>NZ_JBEZKJ010000054.1:0-57376 GCF_040651675.1 Streptomyces sp. NPDC048415
CCCAGCACCTTCCTAGGTGTCCGGACGGAGGAGGCCACACCACAGCCAGTGGTGCCCTACCTCCAAGCCCGGCCGTTTACGACCGGGTCAAGTTGACGGCGAGTTGGTGCGTGCACTGCCCGGCACCTTGCGGGAGCACTCGGCTCGGCTGGGTGACAAGACCGCCTACCGGGACGCCCGTCGCGCCGTCACCTACCGGGAGTTGGAGGAGCGCACCGGCCGGCTGGCGGGGCATCTGGCGCGGCTCGGCGTCCGGCGCGGCGACCGGGTCGCGATCCATCTGGGCAATCGGGTGGAGCTGGTGGAGAGCTGTCTCGGCGCGCTGCGGGCCAGGGCGGTCGGTGTACTGCTCAACTCCGCTGCGTCCGAAGAGGAGTTGGCGTACTTCCTCGACGACAGCGGCGCGGTCCTGCTCGTCACTGAGGAACCGATACCGCCGCGCGTCGCCCGACTGACCGGGACGCGGCCCGGGTTACGGGTGGTGGTCGTCGGCTCGGACACCCTCCCTTCCGGTGCGCTCGCCTTCGAAGACCTGGCCGTGAGGGGTCCCGGCCGACCGCCCCGCGATGACCTGGGCCTCGACGACCCGGCCTGGATCCTCTACACGTCGGGCACCACCGGTGAGAGCAAGGGTGTGGTCTCCACACAGCGCTCGGCCCTGTGGTCCGTGGCGGCGGCCTATGTGCCGGCGTACGGGCTGCGGGAGGAGGACCGGCTGCTGTGGCCCCTGCCGATGTTCCACTGCTATGCCCACTCGCTGTGCCTGCTGGGCATAGTCTCGGTGGGTGCGAGCGCCCACCTCCTCGACCGGGGCGCGAACGTCGCCCAGGCACTCGCCGCCGAACCGTTCACCGTGCTGGCCGGGGTCCCCGCCACCTACCGCCTGCTGCTGGACTCGCTGCGGGAGACACCGACCCCCGTGCCCTCCTCTCTACGGGTGTGCGTCACCGCGGGCGCGCCCTGTCCGCCCGAGCTGCGGGCGGAGGTCGAGGGAGCCCTCGCCGCTCCCCTCCTCGACGGGTACGGCTCCACGGAGACCTGCGGGAAGATCGCGGTCAACCGGCTCGACGGGCCCCGGGGTGACGCCTCCAGCGGCCCTCCGCTGCCGGGGATCGCGGTGCGGCTGGCCGATCCGTCCACCGGTGCGGAGGTCGCGGAGGCAGACGAGGGAGAGATCTGGGTCCGTGGGCCCGGCCTGATGACCGGCTACCACCAGCGCCCGGACGCCACCGCGCAGGCGTTCACCGATGGTTGGTACCGCACCGGGGACCTCGGCCGACGCGTGGCGCACGGTCATCTCCAGGTCACCGGCCGCGTCAAGGAGCTGATCATCCGGGGCGGTGCGAACGTCAACCCGGCCGAGGTGGAGCGGGTGTTGCTCACCTGCGCCGGTGTCACCGACGCCGCCGTCGTCGGCCGGCCGCACGACGTGCTCGGCGAGGTGCCGGTCGCTTTCATCGTGCCAGGCCCTGACGGGATCGACACGGAGCGGCTGCTCGCCGCCTGCCGGGAGCGGCTGTCCGGGTTCAAGGTGCCGGACGAGATCTACGAGACGGATTCCGTCCCCCGTACCCCGTCGGGCAAGATCGTCCGGCCGGCGCTCGGCGAGCGGCTGGCGGAGCGGATCGCCAGGGACCGGGCGGCCGCCTCGGATGTGCTGCGCGAGCGGCTGGCGGTGTCCGACGCCGTGCTGGACCTGGTGCTGGACGAGACCGCACGCACGGCCGGGGTCCCCGCGCACTCCCTCGATCCCGACCGGCCCTTCACCGAGGTCGGACTCACCTCGCTCGGCGGAGTGCTGCTGCGCGACCGGCTGGGTGCGGCGACCGGTCTCGACCTGCCCGCCACACTCGTGTTCGACCACCCCACGCCCAAGGCCGCGGCGGCATGGGTGCGCGACGCGCTCCGCGGCGACGTACGCCCCCAGCCGGCGCGCACGTCCGGCGGCGGATCGCGTACAACACCCGAGGAATCTCGGGAGCCGATCGCCGTCGTGGCCATGGCCTGCCGCTACCCGGGCGGCGTGGAGTCCCCCGAGGACCTCTGGCGGCTGCTGGAGGAGGGCACCGACGCGACCTCCGACTTCCCCGCCGACCGCGGCTGGGACACGGCCGGCCTGCACGATCCCGATCCGGACCGGCCGGGTACCTCCGTCACCCGCAGGGGCGGCTTTCTGCACCAGGCCGCCGAGTTCGACGCGGCCTTCTTCGGCATGTCGCCCCGCGAGGCGCTGGCCACCGATCCACAGCAGCGGCTGCTGCTGGAGACCGGCTGGGAGCTGCTGGAGCGGGCCGGACTCGACCCGTCGGGACTGCGCGGCAGCGACACCGGCGTCTTCGTCGGCGTGATGCACGCCGACTACGCGGGCCGCCTGCTGCACCGCGCCGGTCACGAGCTGGAGGCCCACCTCGCCCTCGGTTCGGCGGGCAGTGTCGCCTCCGGCCGGATCGCGTACACCCTGGGGCTGCGCGGGCCCGCCGTGACGGTGGACACCGCGTGTTCCTCGTCCCTGGTGGCGATGCACACCGCCGCGCGGTCCCTGCGCGATCGACGAGGTCGCCTTCGCGCTTCCCTTCACCTTCGAACACGACGACTACGTCCAGATCCTCACGGACATCGCCACCAAGCTCGGCCCGGCACTGGGCTGGCGACCGGCGGCCTGAACCTGGCGTTGCGAACTTACCCCTGAGTACCGGGAAGTTGCGCCGGAAGGACCGTGACCCCCCTCCCACCGTCCGGAAGATCATTGTTACGGTTCACCGATGTCTGACTCTTCACGCGACACCGCCGAGGGCGCCGGCTGGGGCACTCCGGAACTCGGGGAGTACAAGCGTCTGATGCCGTCTCGGGTCGAGAAGCTCTCGTGGCTCAACCCGAAGACGCTGTGGCCCGCGCGCAACGGCGTGCTGGCGTCCTGGTTCGGGGACCCCACGGGGCGCACCCGCAGCCGCTGGGTGGAGCAGCGGAGGGCCGCCGGCGCGCCCGCCGACGCGGTGGTCCGGCGCGCCGCTCCGGACCACTTCTCCTTCATGGTCATCGGGGACACCGGCGAGGGGGACGATCCGCAGTACGCGGTGGTGCCAGGCTTTCTGAAGGTAAGTCAGGGAACGGACTTCGCTGTCCTCGCCAGTGATGTGATCTATCCGGTCGGCAGCACCGGCGACTACGGCACCAAGTTCTATCGCCCGTACCAGGACTACCAGGCACCCATCTACGCCATACCCGGCAACCACGACTGGTATGAGGACCTGCGGGGCTTTATGCGCGCCTTCTGTGACGAGCCGCCTCTCGCGCCGCAGGCCGAGTCCCGTCGCACGGTGGGGGCGTGGCTGCGCTCGTCGCTGTGGCACACACCGCGCACGCCCGACGAGCAACGGTTCGCCGAGGCACGGCAGTTGCGCTCCGCGGCCGCCCAACAGGCAGTCCAGCCGGGCCCGTACTGGGCCATCGATGCCGGACCGGTACGGATCATAGGCATCGACACGGGCCTGTTGGGGACCATCGACGCCGAGCAGGGTCGTTGGCTGCGTGAGGTGTCCCAGGGGGACACACCCAAGATCCTGATCACCGGATCCCCCTTGTACGTGGACGCCGAACACCATCCCTGCGCCATCGAGGGCGGCGGCACCGTCGACGACATCGTGCGCGATCCCGGGCATCACTATGTCGCCGCGATCGGCGGCGACATCCACAACTACCAGCGCTATCCGGTACGGGCGGGCGACCGCACCATCCAGTACGTGGTCGCGGGTGGCGGCGGGGCGTTCATGCACGCCACCCACACCATCCCTCGTGTTTCCGTCGCCCAGGTCACCGAGGCCGACTTCCGCTGCTACCCGCTGCGCGGCGACTCGCTGGCCTTCTACAGCAGGCTCTACGGACGCCGTCTGCGGATGAACCGCTTCTTCACGCTCACCGAAGCGCAGGCCATGGCCGTCATCGCCGAGCGCCTCGGCATTCCTCCGACGCGCGACCAGGGCACGCCCGTTCGTGTCACCTTGCGTACTCGCCTGGTGGCGAGTCTGCTGGGCGCCGGCGGCCGTCCCGACCGGACGTCACGCTTCCGCCTTCCTGTGCGCAAGGCCTACACCCAACTCTTCTCCCCGAGTTCGGCGACCTACAGCCCGCCCTTCTTCAAGTCCTTCCTGCGTCTGGACGTCACCCCCACCTCGATCCGGCTGCGCTGCTTCTCCGCCACCGGCAACCGCGACCACGAGATCGACCCGCCCGTGGAGGACGAGGTGACCATCCCGCTGCCTGACGCGCACCGGGACGCCACCTAGGGTTTGCCCGGCGGGTCAGGTCGCAGGGAAGCAAGGGTTCCTGATCGGCGCAGCTAGGGCCCTCGTCGTCTCGCCGTGCCTGTGGCGTGGTGGGGCGTCGGTCGCGGAAGGTGCGGCGCAGGTCGTCGACCCAGGCGTCGGGGACCTCCCACGGGATGACGTGGCCGCCGCCGTCGACGTGCGCGGTGAGGTTGTCGTGGTTGGACCAGTCGGCGCGGTCGCTGGAGAGCCAGTTGTCGATGCGCTGCTCGGTGGTGGCGACGCCGGGCGGATTCTCGTGGCCGACGAAGGTGATACCGGTCGGACCCTCGACGACGGGCCGACGGTCGTGGGAAGGGGCCCCCGGGTAGCGGTTGGCGTTGGCGGGCGTCGCTCCATCAGTCCATCGCGTTCCAGCCTGCTGACGAGCTGGGTGACGGCGGGCAGGGTGACGGCGGGCAGGGTGATCTGCTCGCTCGCCTTCGGCGTGGTCGGTCCCCTCAGTCCCTGAGGCGGTCTATCTGCCTCAGTCCCTGAGGCGGTCTATCTGCCTCAGTCCCTGAGGCGGTCTATCTGCCTCAGTCCCTGAGGCGGTCTATCTGCCGGATCTTGTTGGTCGCGTCCAGGGCGGCCACCTTGTAGGACTCGGCGAGCGTCGGGTAGTTGAACACGGCGTCGACCAGGTAGTCGACCGTGCCGCCGCAGCCCATGACGGACTGGCCGATGTGGATGAGTTCGGTGGCACCGGTGCCGAAACAGTGCACGCCGAGCAGTGTGCGGTCGTCGGGCGAGACCAGCAGCTTGAGCATGCCGTGCGAATCGCCGATGATCTGCCCCCGGGCCAGTTCCCGATAGCGGGAGATGCCGACCTCGAAAGGAACGCATTCCTCGGTGAGCTGGTCCTCGGTTCGCCCGATGAAGCTGATCTCGGGGATGGTGTAGATGCCGATCGGCTGCAGGTCGTGCATCCGGTTCACCGGCTCACCGCAGGCGTGGTACGCCGCCGTACGGCCCTGTTCCATCGAGGTCGCCGCCAGCGCGGGGAAGCCGATGACATCTCCGACGGCGTAGATGTGCGGCACCTCGGTGCGATAGTGCTCGTCGACCGTGATCCGACCGCGCCGGTCGGCCGACAACCCCGCCTTGGCGAGGTCGAGTTCGTCGGTGAGGCCCTGGCGGCCCGCCGAGTACATCACGGCGTCCGCGGGGATCTTCTTGCCGCTCTCCAGGACCGTGAGGGTGCCTCGGGGGTGGCGTTCGACCGCGGCGACGGTCTCGCCGAAGCGGAAGGTCACGGCCAGATCCCGCAGATGGTACTTCAGCGACTCGATCACCTCGACGTCGCAGAAGTCGAGCATCCCGGGACGCTTCTCGACCACCGTGATCTTGCTGCCGAGCGCGGCGAACATGGAGGCGTACTCCATGCCGATCACCCCGGCCCCGACGATGACCATGGAGCGCGGGACCTGCTCCAGGTTCAGGACATTGTCCGAGTCCATGATCGTCCGCCCGTCGAACTCGACGCTCGCGGGCCTGGCCGGACGGGTACCGGTGGCGATGACGATGTGCTCTGCGCTCAACTGCCGTTCATCGCCGTTCACTTCGTGCAGGGCGATGGTGTGGTCGTCCACGAAGCGGCCGGTGCCCGCGAAGAGGGAGACGTGGTTGCGGGACAGCTGACTGCGGATGACGTCGACCTCACGGCTGACCACGTGCTCGGTCCGCGCGGTCAGGTCGGCGACGGTGATGTCATCCTTGAGGCGGTAGCTCTGGCCGTACAGATCGCGCTGGGTGAGACCGGCGAGATAGAGAACCGCCTCGCGCAGGGTCTTGGAGGGGATGGTCCCGGTGTGGATGGAGACCCCGCCGACCATGTCGGGGCGGTCGACGACGGCGACCCGGCGGCCGAGCTTGGCCGCGGCGATGGCGGCCTTCTGGCCGCCCGGGCCGGATCCGATGACGAGCATGTCGAAGTCGGGCACCTCAGGAGTCTGTCAGCCCGAGGCCTTCCCGGAAAGGGCGAACCGGTGATCGTTTGTCCAACTGTCGGTCACGACAGGCCAGTTCACCGACGTCTGTGCCGGTGCAGAAGCCGATGACGCCCGCCGTATAGCCCTGGCCGTCGGGCGGCGGCGGCGCCGCAGTCCGAGCGTGCTTGCGCTGCGTGCTGCGAGGGCCGGCTGGACTGCGCCGGAAACCCGCCGTGGGCACACGGCGGGGTTCGGCGCGGCGGGAGGGATGTTACTCGCCCACGACGCCCGAGGACGCGATGACGATCTTGGAGCGGGTGGCACCGGAGCGCGAGCCCAGGGACTCGATCTTCCTCACCAGGTCCTCGCCCTCGACGACCTCGCCGAAGACGACGTGCTTGCCGTCGAGCCACGGCGTCAGCACCGTGGTGATGAAGAACTGCGAGCCGTTGGTGTTCGCGCCGGCGTTCGCCATGGACAGCAGGAACGGCCGGTCGTGCTTGAGCTTGAAGTTCTCGTCGGCGAACTTCTCGCCGTAGATGCTCTTGCCGCCCGTGCCGTCGCCACGGGTGAAGTCGCCGCCCTGGAGCATGAAGTCCGGGATGACCCGGTGGAAGCCGGAGCCCTCGTAGCCGAAGCCGTGCTGACCGGTGGCCAGCTCGCGGAAGTTCTGCGCCGTCTTGGGGACGACGTCGTCATACAGTTTGAAGACGACGCGGCCCGCGGCGTCGCCGTCGATGGTGATGTCGAAGAAAACGTTGGTAGACATAAGGACATCCTGTCACGCGTCGGCGCGCCGCCGCGGAACCCCCGTACGAGACACTACGAGACACCGCCACTGCCGACTGAGCCGCCCATCGCGACGAGCGGCGGCGCCTGGTTCGCCGACCCGATGACAGGGCGGCGTCGAGTCGATGTCACGGGTGCCGATGGCCCCCGGCACGGCGAACCCCCGGACCAGCCAGCCGCCACTCAGGCAGTCCATTCCCCTTGGGCCCTCGCGCGTCTCCCTCCTCGGCCGGGGCCGCGGAAAGGGAGACCCGCGGGACGCGATCCCCAAGGCAAGGGAGCTGCTGGGTGAATCGTGCACAGCCGTCGCCGGTGTCGGCTACATTCGGGAATCCTCGGCACCGGCGCCTTTGGGGTGACGCCACGTCGAGGAGAATCGCGGAGCGCCCAATGCACCAGTCCGAACTTCCTCCACCGGTCACAGCACCGATGCAGGGGGGACTCGCCGACAGTCTCTTCGAAACGGCACGCCGCACCCCCGACCTTCCGCAGATCGCGCGCCGCCCCGACGCCTCCTCCGCCGCCTGGACGCAGGTGACCGCCGTCGAGCTGTGGGGCGAGGTGGTCGATCTGGCCCGGGGGCTTGTCACCTCCGGCATACGGCCCGGCGACCGCGTCGCCATCATGGCGCGGACGCGCTACGAGTGGACGGTGCTCAGCTTCGCGCTGTGGTCGGTGGGCGCCGAGATCGTGCCGATCTATCCGACGTCGTCGCATGAGCAGGTCGCGTGGATTCTGCGGGACGCGCACTGTGTCGCTGTGGTGGTGGAGGACGAACAGGGCGTCATGACGGTCGGCTCGGCGTGTGCCGCGCTCCCGTTCCTGCGCCATGTCTGGCAGTTGGACACGGGAGTTCTGTCGCGGCTGGCCGAGCGGGGTCGTGCGATACCGGCGAGGACGGTCGACTCGCTCCGCAGGATCGTGCTGCCCGACTCCACCGCGGTCATCGCCTACACGTCCGGTACGACGGGACAGCCCAAGGGCTGCGCGCTGACCCATCGGAGCCTGGCGAGCCCGTGCGACACGCTGCTGGAAGGCTGGAGACACACGGCGGCTCCCCCGGGAGAACAGCCGGCCATCCTCGCCTTCCTGCCCTTCTCGCACGTGTACGGCCTGATGATCCAGGGGCTGTGTCTGCGCGGCGGCCTCCTGATGGGGCACGAACCCGATCTGCGGGAGGAGGCGCTTTCCGCGGCGCTGCTGTCCTTCCGGCCGACCTACTTGTACGCGGTCCCGTTCGTCTTCGAGAAGATCTACAAGAACTTCCTGCGGACGGCCCAGCGGACGGGCCGTGGCACCCTGTTCGAGCGTGCTGTCCGTACCGCCCAGGACTTCGCCGTCGCCGAGGAGCGTCATCGGCTGGGCCGGGGCCGCGGGCCCGGCTTCGATCTGCGCCTGCAGCACTCCCTCTACGAGAAGACGGTGTACAAGAAGCTGCGGGCCGCGCTGGGCGGGAGGGTGTGCGGCGCGGTGTCGGGCGGCTCACCCTTGAACCGTGAACTCGCGCTCTTCTACGCGGGCATGGGAATCTTCGTCCACGACGGATACGGACTGACGGAGACGAGCGGCGGAATCACCATGCAGCCGATCGGGCGCGAGAAGTTCGGAACGGTCGGACAGCCCTTGCCGGGCACGGACATTCATGTGGCCGACGACGGTGAGATCTTCGTCTGGGGGCCCTCGGTTTTCCAGGGATACGTCAACGACGTCGAGGCCACTGAGGCCTCGTTCCAGGACGGTTGGCTGGCGACGGGAGACATCGGCCGTCTCGATGCCGAGGGATATCTGACCATCACCGGGCGCAAGAAGGACATCATCATCACCAGTGGGGGCAAGAGTGTGGCCCCCGCGGCTCTCGAGGAGCGGCTGCGCGTCCACCCGCTCATCCATCAGGCCGTGGTCGTGGGCGACAACCGGCCCTGCGTGGGCGCCCTCATCACACTGGATCCCGAATTCATCACGCACTGGCGCGCGGCCCGGGCCAAGGGGGAGACACCGGCCCGGGACGCGCGCGAGGAGAACGAACTGCGGGAGGAGGTCAGACGCGCGGTTGCGGCGGCCAACAGCACCGTGTCCCGCTCGGAGTCCATTCGGGTCTTCCGTGTCCTGCCGGAGCCCTTTGACATGGCCAACGGATTGCTGACGCCCTCGATGAAGTTGCGCCGGGACGAGATCTCCCGGCGGTTCGCCGCGGAGATCGAGGCGATGTATCAGACGTCTTCGCGCCTTCCGCGGGAGTATGCGCACAGCGAGCCTTCGACCTGGGACGACTCCGACAACGTATTCCGGTGAATGGATCGGCCGTAGTCGCGTCGCGGGACGTACGTGCCTCCCAGGAGGGACCTCAGAGGTGTGACGCGGCTCCTGGCTTCAGGCTGCTGGGTGGTGGTGTTCATGCGTACACCTTGCGCCGAGGCAGCCGGGGCAACCAGATCCCTCCCGTGAGCAGGACCGGTGGTCCTGGTACCGGCCGCACCACGGTCAGTGGGAATAGGCGCTGAGGGGCCGGTCACCGCCGGCGATCATCACCTCTCGACCGCGTCCCGCGAGCGCACCCACCCCCACAGGGCCACCGAGCTGACCGCGGCGAAGGCGCACCAGGCCGAGACGAACTCCAGCCGCCACAGTGCCCAGCAGGTCGCCGCGCCCACGGCGACCAGGGCACCGAGCAGCACGAGTCCGCGATCGCCGGAGAGCAGCAGCGCGCCGACGGTGGCGAGGAGATAGCCCGCGATGAGCACTTCCGGGTGGGACAGGTCGACAACGTAGCCGACGGTGTGACCGCGGATCTCGGCCGTCACGGGACGGGTGACGAGGGCGTGGGCGAGCACCGCGGTGGTCGCGAGGCCGGAGGCGAGCGGGAGCGTCAGCCGGGGCCGGGCGTCGCGCGGCGCGGCGCACCACACGCCCACCGGAACCCACAGCGCCAACACGGGGAGGGCGATCACGGCCCAGGCGACGGTGGCGGTGCCGCTGCCTCCGCCGGCGTTCCAGACCAGGGACTCGACGATCTGGTGGGCGCCGAGCAGCAACGGCAGCGCGGCCAGCGGGAGGTCCGCTCTGCGGCGGGCTTGCGTCACACAGGCCACTCCGACAGCGGCGATCCCGGCACCGGCTGCCAGATCGGCCGTCGCACTCCAACACATCGCGTCACCATGGGTCCGCCGTCACAAGATCCCGCCTTACGGTGACCAACGCTACGGCGCCGCGCCACCATGCCCGGCGTGGACACGAAAGTCACCGGGCCCCGGTCCCGTCCCCCGGGACCGGACCACGGCCCGCCCCTGGCATGCTGCCCCCATGTCGACACCCATGCGGCCGAGTCCGCCCACCGTCACGGCCGGCTCCCTCATGCCGGTCAACGGCCTGCGCATCCAGGCGCGTCGGCTCAGTCAGCGGGTACGCGGGGCCGGGCTCGTGTTGCGTGACGTGTCGTTCGACGTCGAGCCCGGGCAGCTCACCGTGATCGCCGGGAGCAGCGGCGCGGGCAAGACGATCCTGCTGCAGACGCTCGCGGGACTGCGCTCGCCGGCCGACGGTGAGCTACGGCACGACGGCGCCCGACCCGGCCCACCCGGGCGGGAGTTCGGGTTCGTACCGCAGGATGACATCATCCACCGGGAGCTCCCGCTGCGCCGCACGCTGCTGTACGCGGCGGAGCTGCGCCTGCCTCCGGGCACGCCGGCCGAGACCGTCGCGGTGAGCGTGGACCGGGCCTTGGAGACCCTCGGCCTCTCCCATCGGGCGGCGACGCCGGTGCGCGCGTTGAGCGGCGGCGAGCGCAAACGGGCCTGTATCGCGGTTGAGTTGCTCACCCGGCCGCGGGTGCTCTTCCTCGACGAGCCGACCTCCGGCCTCGACCCGGTCACGGGAGCGGCGCTGCTGCGGACCCTGCGGACGCTGGCGGAGGACGGCACCACCGTCGTGCTCACCACTCACGTCCTCGCCGACCTGCTCCACTGCGACCAGGTCGTGTTCCTCTCCCCCGGCGGCGAGGTCGCGTTCGCCGGCGAACCGAACGCTCTGCGCGGGGCGTTCGGGGCCGACACGGTCGAGGAGGTGTACCAGGCGGTGGCCGACGGCGTACGCGTCGAGCGCCCCGCTCCTGAAGACATCCAGCGCTCTGAGTCCACGTCACCTCCCCCCAAGCCGGTGCGGGTGGGTGCCGTTCGCCAGTGGGCGCTGCTGACCCGTCGCGGTACGGCACTGCTGCTGCACAACCGGCTCTCGGTCGCCGTCCTGGCCGGTTCACCCGTGATGATCGTGGCGATGTTCGCGGTGCTGTTTCGCGCGGGAGCGTTCGATCGCTCGGCACCGGACCCCGGATCCACCGCGATGATCATGTTCTGGATCGCGTTCGGCGCGTTCTTCTTCGGGCTGACGTACGGGCTGCTGCAGATCTGTACCGAGCTGCCCGTGCTGCGTCGCGAATGGCTGGCGGGGCTGCGGATCGGTCCGTACGTCGCCTCGAAGCTCACCACCATGCTTCCGGTGCTCGCGGTGGCGGACACGCTGCTGCTGGTCGTGCTGCGGGCTGTGGACCGGCTGCCCACGGCGGGCTGGGGAACCTACGGTTCGCTGTTCGTGTCGAGCGTGCTGGCCTCGACGGCCGCGCTGGCCCTGGGACTGCTGGCGTCGGCGGCGGTCTCGGAGCCGGGGCAGGCGACCCTCATGCTGCCGCTGCTGTGCTTTCCCCAGGTGCTGTTCTCGGGGGCCTTCGTGCCGGTGCCCAGGATGACGGCTGCCGGGGAGGCGATCAGCTGGGCGATGACCAACCGCTGGGCGTTCGAGGCGCTGGGCGGCGGGGTCGGCTTGGAGACGCTGTGGCGCGCGGGCGGCTCGCCGCTGGGTCCGCCGCTGCTGCACTCGTACGGGGACTCGTTCGGTCATCCGGCGAGCCGCGGCTGGGTGATCCTTGCGGGCTTCACGCTGCTGTTCCTCGCGGTGACGTGGGTGGTGCTGGTGCGCAAGTGCCGGGAGGGGACGGTGCGAAGCCGGGAGGGGCGCTGAACGGAACCCGGGGCCTGATCGCCGCGGCGGCTGACGAGCAGGAGGTTGCGCACGCCGTGCGTCTCGATCACGTGCCGCGCCACCACGGCGCCCAACGCACCCGTACCGCCGGTCACCCGTCCGGCGGCCCCGCCCACGCCCCGGCGGAGGCGGGCTCAGCAGCCCACCCGCGCAGCCAGCCCCGCGACCCCGGGGACCCGGTCCCGGTAGGTCTCCGTCACGAACGTCAGGAAGGTCTCGATGTCCCTGGGCTGTGACGACACGCCCAGCGAGACGCGGACGGCGCCCGCCGACGGCAGCTCGAGCAGCTCCAAGTAGGCCTCCAGGGAATCGAGTTGCCGGTGCGCGGCCGAGCGCAGTCGGCGCAGCGGCAGGGCGAACGCCGCCTCGCCGGCGCCCGGATTGCAGAAGCAGCCGGTGCGCAGGGAGATACCGCGAGCGGCGCTGTCGCGGGTGACGATCCGCTCGTCGACGATGCGGCCGTCCGCTCCGAGCAGGTTCAGCGCCACCGTGGCGCCGCGGGCCGCCCCGCCGCCCTCGGGGCCGTACAACCGGACCATCGGGGAGCCGTCGCTGTGCCGCAATGTCCTGAGGCCCCCCAGTAGTTGGCCGGTCAGCGCGGTGACATGGGCGTGCACGCGGTCCATGCCGATGCGGTCGATCCACTCCAGTCCGGCCGTCACATCCGGCAGCGAAAGGAAGTTCACCGTGCCGTCCTCGAAGGCCGCCTCGTCGTCCGCGAGGACATGCCACTGGGCCTGCGCGCTGACCGCGTAGATGGTGCCGCCCGAGAACCAGGGGCGGCGCAGCCGGGCGAGGGCCTCCCGGCGGGCGATCAGGCTGCCGACGCCGGTGGGGTGACCGAAGACCTTGTACCAGCTGACCACGGTGAAGTCGGGGTGGAACCGGGACAGGTCCAGGCTGTTGGCCGGCACGAAGGCGGCCGCGTCGAGGAGTACGTCGTAACCCAGCTCCTGAGCCTGCGCGATCCACTCCAGCGGGTGCTGGACACCGGTGAAGTTGCTCTGTGCCGGGTACGCCAGGAGCCCGCGCGAGCGAGAACCCGCACGCCCTGCCAGCGGGCGGCGGTCCTTGCCGCGCAGGATGCCAGGCACCCTGCTCCGCCCGGACAGCGCTGACCGCAGTCGCCCCTCATCCATCTGCAGGCCTGGCCCGCTCACCGGCACGTACGCCGCGATGGCGCCGCGCGCCCGCGCGTACTCCCGCAGACCGTTGACCGAGTTGTGGTTGTCCAGCGACATCACCAGTCTGCTGCCGCGGGCGAACGGATACGCCTCGCCGACCAGGCGCAGGGCGCCCGTCGCGTTGGGGGTGAAGATCACGGCGTACTCGGCGGGGTCGGCGTTGAAATGCCGCAGGACCGCTTGGCGGGCCTCGGCGAGCAGGAGTCCCGAGGCGCGCGAGGCCGGGCTCTCGGAGTGCGGGTTGCCGAATAACCCGCCGGTGATCCGCTCCGCGCTGCCGGTGACGAGTGAGCGCGGGGGGAGCCCGGCGCCCGTGTGGTCCAGGTAGGTGTGCGCGCCTTCGTCGAGGTAGCCGAACTCGTGTGCCCGCAGCTCGGCGAAACTGCCGGACCCACCGCTGGAGCAGCCCCCTATGTGGCTTACCGTCTGTTCCTTTTTCATGTGTTCCCCCTGTGCCCCTCCGCCGGACCGGTCGGTCTCGTGCCGCGGCCCGGCGCTTCATGAAACTTCAACCAAGGTTGCGTGCGGACCTGGTCCTCCCCTGTGCCGGGGCGGCGAACAGTGGTTGGGTGGGCCCCGGCCATGCCATCCAACACGCAGGAGAGCCCCGCAGCCATGAGCAACCCCTACACCTACGAATACAAGGTCGTCACCTTCCGCGAGTCGCTGATCGGCGACGCACTGGACAGCGGAAAGCTGGAGAAGGTCCTGAACAAGCACGCCGAGGACGGGTGGGCCCTGAAGGCGATCACGTCCGCCGACGTCAAGGGCCGCATAGGTCCCGGCGCGGTCGAGGGGCTGCTCCTCACGCTGGAGCGCCCGCGCCGGTAGCTCCGCGTAGTGCGCGGCGCGCCGAGGCGGGGGATGCTGTAGCTGATGGGACAGCGGATCCGCAGGTGCTCCTGATGCCGTCAGTGGCCTTCCTGCCTGGAAGGCCACTTACCGCTGGGCTGATGCCCCGGGCGCGCAGAGGGCCTCTTCCGGCGCCCACCCGCGACCGCTGGCGACCAGTGATGTCAGGACGGTGCGGCAATGAAGAGCGACAGCACACTTCGCGGTGAGGTCATCACCACCCACTCGGTGTTCGGCGCGCCGTGCTGGGTGAGTCTCACCACGCGCGATCTGCGAGCCGCCCAGGACTTCTACCACGCCGTGTTGGGCTGGGACTGGCACTCGGACAGCAAGATGGGGGACCAGTACAGGATCGCGCACGTGGCAGGAGTCCCCGTCGCCGGAGTCTCCGAGGTGGGCTTCGTAGCGAGGACGGCCGTCTCGTGGACGCCCTATTTCGCTGTGTCCAGCGCGGACGAGGCAGTGTCACGAAGCCAGGAACGTGGCGGTACGACCGCGGTGGGACCGATCTCGCTGCCGCCGGGACGGGCCGCGTTGCTGGCCGACCGGGACGGGGCGGTCTTCGGTATCTGGGAGGGCGAGCTCGTGGCCGGCTGGGCACAGTGGCGCCGGGCGGCACCCGCCTTCATACGGCTGCACACCCGCGACGCCTTCGACGCCGCCATCTTCTACGGACAGGTGCTGGGCTGGGCGACCTCGACCCCGGGTTGCTGCGAGGTCCGTTACGAGGAGAACGAGGTCGTCCTGCGCAGCGAGGGCGACATCGTGGCCCGCATCCACTCGGGTGCGGTGGAGGCCGCCCCCGACCCCACCATCAGGCCGCACTGGCAGATCCACTTCGCGGTCTGCGACGTCGAGGCCTGCGCCCGGGCCGCGCGGGCACACGGCGGTACGGCCCATCAACAGGGGGTCGGCTCGACGGAGGCGGTCCTCAGCGACCCTGACGGGGCGCACTTCACCGTGACCTCCAAGATGATGGTCTAGGACCTGTCCGGCCGATCACGGCGATCACGGCGAACACGCGGGGGTGGCACGCGCTCCCCCACACTCGGCTTCGCTCGCGTGGGGCCCCCGTCCTGACGGCGCTCTCCCCCTGTTTCGGCCATCTGGCGGTACTGCTGGGGGCGTGCGGCCCTGCGAGGATGGCGGCGCGGTGGTGACCCGGCAGACGGCCTGGGCCGCGGGTGCCTCGGCAGGCGAAAGGCCGCCTGTGCCGCGCGGCGGGTAGATCATCGGCGGCGCGGGTGCCTCCGCAGGCGCAAGGCCGCCCGTGCCGCGCGGCGGCCAGATCATCGGCGGCCGTCAGGGCCGGGCAGAGCCATACGGGCCCCCGACCCGGGCATGGCCGGTACGTCCGGCTGGGCGAAGCGTTCCCGGTCGGCGGGTGCTGATCCTCGCCGCGCCGACGGTGTCCACCTGGCCGGGCCCAGGCGCGTACCGGCGAACTCGCCGCGGCCCACGACGCGACGGAATCCGCGGTTCGGGCTCCAATAGAGGGTGACGGGATACCACCGGTACGACAGCGCCGCCGGACCCCGCGGTCCCTGGACGGCGCCATGGAGGTCCGCGATGCCCACTGCTCTCCGGCTGCTGCCCGCCCTCTCCCCCGACCATCGCGCCCGGCTGATGAACGTGGCCCGCGAGGTCTCGTTCCCCGCGGACGGACGGATCTTCGAGGCAGGGGGCATCGCGGACCGCTTCTGGGTGATCCGCTCCGGAACCGTCTCCCTGTATCAGCGGGTCATCGGGGACAGGCGCATCACGGTCGCGCAGCTGGGGCCCGGTGATCTGCTCGGCTGGTCCTGGCTGTTCCGGCCGCATACGTGGGATTTTGGTGCCGAGGCCTTCAGCCCCGTACGCGCCTACGAGTTCGACGCGGGTGACGTACGGAGCCTGTGTGAAGCGGATCCGACACTGGAGCTGTCCCTGACCCGGACGATCGGCGCCATCCTGGCCCACCGCCTCGAGACGACCCGAGCGGCGCTGATCGACCATTACGCGCGCCACGGCGGTGGCCGCTGAGAGCGAGTGGGCACCCTGGCCGGCCGGGCTGAGATAGGAATCTCCGTATGGACGACAGCCTGAACTCCCCTGATCTCCCGGATTCGTTCGAACTCCTGCCCGGCGCCCCCGAATCGCCCGTGATCCTGCACGTACCGCACTCCTCGCGGCAGATACCGGCGCCGGTGCGCGACGGCATTGTGCTCGACGACGTGGCGCTGGAGCTCGAGTTGGACCACATCACGGACGCGCACACCGCCGAGCTGGCCGCCGCCGCGGCCGAGGCGGCCGGGCTCGCGCCGTGGCGGTTCGTCAACCGGCTGTCCCGGCTGGTGATCGATCCCGAGCGCTTTCCCGACGACCGGGAGGAGATGCTGGCCGTCGGGATGGGCGCGGTGTACACGCGGACGACGCATCGCGCGCCGCTGCGGCCCGCGGACGTGGATCCGCGGCCGCTGGTCGACCGTTTCTTCCACCCGTACGCACGGGCGATGACGGCGGCGGTCGCCGACCGGCTGGCCGCCACCGGGCGGGCCGTGGTCCTCGACGTGCACTCCTATCCGACGGCCCGGCTGCCCTACGAACTGCACGGCGACGGGCCACGGCCGCCGATCTGTCTGGGCACTGATTCCTTTCACACACCACCGGAAATGGTCGCCCTCGCGGAGAAGGCGTTCGCGGGCCTGGGCGGTGCGGGCATCGACAGCCCGTTCGCCGGCGCGTACGTGCCTCTGCGGTACTACGAGCGGGAGCCACGGGTCACGGCGCTGATGGTGGAGATCCGGCGGGACACGTACATGACCGAGCCGGGAGGCCCGGCGGGCCCGGGGTTCTCCCGCGTCGCCTCGGCGCTGACGGCCCTCGTCGACAGTGTGGGCGGGTAGCCGTGGTGCGCGCGGACACATGAGGGGCCGAAGGCCGCCCGATCGGCATCGACGAGAGCACCGAGTTGTTCCTGTCGGGCAACGCCCGGTCCGTCTTCCACCTCCCGGATCATTCATAGATGCTTGAGCCGGAACAGTGTTCGACCTGAGGTGAGGGCAGCCCAGCGATGGCTTTGCAGATCAGCGCCACCAACCCGGAGCATCCCGCGCTCCTGCTCGAACTGCCCTGGCAGCTGCCCCTGGAGGAGTGGCCCGAGCACTACCTGGTGCCGCTGCCGCGCGGCATCTCCCGGCACGTGGTGCGCTACGCGCGCGCCGGGGACGAGGTGGTGGCCGTCAAGGAGCTCGCCGAGCGGCCCGCCGTGCGCGAGTACGAGCTCCTGCGCAGCCTGGACCGGCTCGGTATCCCGGCAGTCGATCCGCTCGCCGTGGTGACGGGGCGCAGCGACCGGGACGGTGCGCCGCTGGAGCCCGTACTGATCACCCGGCACCTGGGCGGCTCCATGCCGTACCGGTCGATGTTCGAGACGACGATGCGGCCCGCCACCATGCACCGGCTGATGGACGCGCTGGCCGTGCTGCTGGTCCGGCTGCATCTGGCGGGGTTCGCGTGGGGCGACTGCTCGCTGTCCAACACGCTGTTCCGGCGGGACGCGGGAGCGTACGCGGCCTATCTGGTGGACGCCGAGACCGGGGATCTCCACTCCCAACTCAGCCATGGGCAGCGGGAGTACGACCTCGATCTCGCCCGGGTCAACATCAGCGGCGAGCTGCTGGACCTGGAGGCGGCCGGGGCCCTGCACCCGTCGGTGGACCCGATCGAGTTCGGCATGGAGATCTGCGCGCGCTACGGGAGCCTGTGGGAGGAGCTGACCCGCACCTCCGTGTACCCGGCGGGCAAGTACCACTACATCGACCGCCGCATCCGCCGGCTCAACGACCTCGGCTTCGACGTCGCCGAGATGCAGATAGCCCACTCCTCCAACGGCGACACCGTCACCTTCGTGCCCAAGGTCGTCGACGCGGGCCACCATCAGCGCCAGCTGCTGCGGCTGACCGGGCTCGACACCGAGGAGAACCAGGCGCGCCGGCTCCTGAACGACCTGGAGAGCTGGATGGCCACCCAGGACGACTACGCGCCCGGCGACCCCCTCGCCGCCCGCCCCGAGGTGCTGGCCCACCGCTGGGTGCGGGACGTGTTCCGGCCGACCGTCCGGGCCGTGCCGCTGGACCTGCGCGGCTCGATGGACCCGGCCGAGCTGTACCACGAGCTGCTCGAACACCGCTGGTTCCTGTCCGAGCACGCCCAGCACGACATCGGCCTGGACACGGCCGTCGACGACTACGTCGCGCACATCCTTCCGAAGGTCCGAGACGCCCTGCCGCCACGGGCGGAGGTGCCGGTGTCGCCCGGTGAGTAGCCGGTTCCTGAGCAAAGGGGACCGATCGTACATACGATTGGGCGTGTACCGGCCCCACGCCGTTCCCCCCGAGGCGTCGCCCGGCCGGGACGACACTGACCTGCACGGGGTGGGAGACGTATGGCACAGGCCGCCAGTCCAGCGCGGACCGTCATTCTGACCGTCGATGACGATCCCGGGGTGTCGCGCGCCGTCGCCCGCGACCTCAGGCGGCGCTACGGCGAGGCGCACCGGATCGTGCGCGCCGAGTCCGGGGAGGCCGCGCTGGACGCGCTGCGGCAGCTGAAGCTGCGCGGTGACCAGGTCGCGGTGATCCTCGCCGACTACCGGATGCCGCAGATGAACGGCATCGAGTTCCTTGAGCAGGCGCTCGACGTGTATCCGGGCGCGCGCCGGGTGCTGCTGACCGCGTACGCGGACACGAACGCGGCGATCGACGCGATCAATGTGATCGATCTGGATCACTACCTGCTCAAACCGTGGGATCCGCCCGAGGAGAAGCTCTACCCGGTCCTTGACGACCTGCTGGACGCCTGGCGGGCCAGCGACTACCGGCCCGTTCCGACGTGCAAGGTGGTCGGGCACCGGTGGTCGGCGCGCTCCTCGGACGTACGGGAGTTCCTGGCCCGCAACCAGGTGCCCTACCGCTGGTACTCCTCCGACACGCCGGAAGGGCAGCGGCTGCTGGCCGCCGCCGGGCAGGACGGCGAGCGGCTGCCGCTGGTGATCACGCCGGACGGAACGCCGCTGGTCGAGCCCGAGGATCCGGATCTCGCGGCGCGGGTGGGGCTGGCGACCACACCGACCGCGGAGTTCTACGACCTCGTCGTCATCGGCGGCGGTCCGGCCGGGCTCGGCGCCGCCGTGTACGGCGCGTCCGAGGGGCTGCGGACCGTTCTCGTGGAGCGGTCGGCGACCGGAGGGCAGGCAGGGCAGAGCTCCCGGATCGAGAACTATCTCGGCTTCCCCGACGGCGTCTCCGGGGCGCAGCTCACCGACCGGGCCCGCCGCCAGGCGGCGAAGTTCGGTGCCGAGATCCTGACCGCCCGCGAGGTGACCGGCCTCGCGGTCACCGGGGCGTCGCGCACCATCCGGTTCTCGGACGGTTCCGCGATCTCCGCGCACTCGGTGATTCTGGCGACCGGTGTCTCCTACCGGCAGCTCGAGGCGCCGGGACTCGCCGACCTGACGGGGTGCGGGGTCTTCTACGGTTCGGCGCTCACCGAGGCGGCCGCCTGCCAGGGCCACGACGTGTACATCGTGGGCGGGGCGAACTCCGCCGGGCAGGCCGCCATGTATCTGGCCCGGGGCGCCAAGTCCGTCACCATCCTGGTGCGCGGCTCCTCGCTGTCCGCGTCGATGTCGCACTATCTGGTTCAGCAGATCAATGAAGCGCCCAACATCACCGTGCGCACCGGCGCGGTCGTCGATGCCGCGCACGGCACGGACCATCTCGAACAGCTCACCCTGCGCGATGTGACGAGCGGGCACACCGAACTCGTGGACGCGCAGTGGATGTTCGTGTTCATCGGCGCGGCCCCGCTCACCGGCTGGTTGGAGGGGACCGTGCTCATGGACGCGCGCGGATTCATCATGACCGGCCCGGACATGACGCCCGACGGGCAGCCGCCCCGGGGCTGGGAACTGGACCGGCCGCCGTACCACCTGGAGACCAATGTGCCCGGCGTGTTCGTGGCCGGCGACGCGCGAGCGGAGTCCGCGAAACGGGTCGCGTCCGCGGTCGGAGAGGGAGCCATGGCCGTCATGCTCGTCCACCGTTATCTGGAGCAGTCATGAGCGCGCGGCCGATGCCGTGCGACGCGGCGGAGCTCAGCACGCTGTTCCTGTTCGAGAAGCTCAACGCGGAGCAGCTCGAGCGGCTGTGCCGGGAAGGCCGCGTGGAGCAGTTCGAGCCCGGGCCCGTCTATTCCGAGGGCGATCCGGCCACCTGCTTCTACGTGCTCCTCGAAGGCACCCTCGTGATGTCGCGCCGCGTCGGCGCCGACGATGTGGAGATCAGCCGCAGCTCCCAGCGCGGGGTGTACGCGGGCGCCATGCAGGCGTATCTGGCCGGACCGGACCAGGCGTTCTACAAGGGCTCCGTACGGGTCACCGAGCCCTCGCGTTTCTTCACCCTGCCCGCGGAGACGTTCTCGGCGATCCTGCGGGACTGGTTCCCCATGGCCGTCCATCTGCTGGAGGGGCTGTTCTTCGGCAGCCAGAACACTCAGCGGGCGATCGGCCAGCGCGAGCGGCTGCTGGCGCTCGGCTCACTGTCCGCCGGACTGACTCATGAGCTCAACAACCCGGCCGCGGCGGCGGTTCGGGCCACGTCCACGCTGCGGGACCGGGTGGCCCACATGCGGCACAAGCTCGGCGCGATCGCGTCGGGCCCCTACGCGCGCGACACCCTGGCGACGCTCGTCGAGATCCAGGAGCGCACCGCCGAACAGGTCGCCAAGGCCACTGCGCTCAGCCCTCTCGAGGCCTCCGACCGGGAGGACGCGCTCGCCGACTGGCTCGACGACCACGAGATCGCGGGCGGCTGGCAGTTGGCACCGACGTTTGTGCAGGCGGGGCTCGACACGGACTGGCTGGACCAGGTCGCGGCCGCCGTGGACGAGCAGACCCTCGAAGGCGCGGTCCGGTGGCTGAACTACACCGTGGAGACCGAGCTGCTCATGAACGAGATCGAGGACTCCACGACCCGTATATCGCACCTCGTGAACGCGGCCAAGCAGTACTCGCAGCTCGACCGTGCTCCCTACCAGGTGGCCGACGTGCACGAACTGCTGGACAGCACGCTGCTGATGCTCTCGGGAAAGATGGGCTCGGGGATCAAGGTCGTCAAGGAGTACGACCGCACGGTGCCGAGGATCCCCGCCTATCCGGGCGAGTTGAACCAGGTGTGGACGAACCTCATCGACAACGCCGTCTCGGCGATGGGCGGCGAGGGGACGCTGACGGTGCGCACCGCGCTCGATCGGGACCAGGCGCTCGTCGAGTTCGGTGACACCGGGACCGGGGTTCCGCCGGAGATCCGCGACCGCATCTTCGACCCGTTCTTCACCACCAAGCCGGTGGGTGAGGGCACCGGTCTCGGCCTGGACATCTCGTGGCGGATCGTCGTCAACAAACACCACGGGAGCCTCCAGGTGCAGTCCGTGCCCGGCGACACGCGCTTCCAGGTACGCCTTCCCCTGACCGCTACGGACACCTCCGAGGAGCCGTCATGAGCACGCCGACCGGAATCGACCCCTCCGTCCCGCCGAGCGGCACCGGCTGCACCGAATGCGACGCCGCCGGCGGATGGTGGTTCCATCTGCGCCGGTGCGCCCAGTGCGGCCACATCGGCTGCTGCGACGACTCGCCGGCCAAGCACGCCACCGCCCACGCGCAGAACACCGGCCACCCGATCATCCGCAGTTTCGAGCCGGGCGAGAGCTGGTTTTGGAACTACGACACGTCCGATGTGTACGAGTCGGGGCCCGACCTCGCTCCCCCGGTGAGCCACCCGGCCGACCAGCCCGTCCCCGGACCCGCGGGACGCGTCCCGGCGAACTGGGCGGAGATCCTGCGCTAGCGCACCGACCGGCCGTACATCTCGCCGAGCGGTTCGGCGAGCAGTTCGACGCGCGCGCCGTCGGGGTCGCGGAAATAGATCGACGTGTCGCTCTCCCGCACGTACTCGACCCCCGCGGCGTCCAGCCGCTCGCCCAACCGTCGCCAGGTGGTGGGGTCGACCGAGATGGCCAGGTGGTGGAGTCCGCCGAGTACCTCGGCGTAAGGGCCGAGGTCGAGTCCGGGGAAATCGAAGAAGGCCAGCAGATTGCCGTTGCCGAGGTCGAAGAAGAAGTGGGTCGACCCTTTGTAGTCGCGGTTCTCGATCATCTCCGTGAGCGGGAACCCCAGGGTCTCCTGGTAGAACCGCACCGTCCTCTCCACGTCCGAGGAGAGCAGCGCGACATGGTGCACACCGCGGGCGGAGCTGGCCGGTCTCTCCACGACCAGATACGCGTCCCGGATCCGCTGCCGCCGCGCCTCGATCGCTGCCGGGTCCACCGGATCCATCGGGACCTCCTGAGGTAGCGCCGGAACACCCTTGGTGGTGGATTCAACCAGTTTGGGCCAACTGTAGACCACCCCTCCTCCCGGTCAAGCGCACCTGTGCCGACCACCCCCGTCCGGATGCGCGCGGGAGCGTTCGGGACGATGCTGGAGACATGTCCGGACGGGCTCCATTGATCGTGCACCCAGCGTTGGGCACCGGCGGTCGCCAGGTGACCGCGCGGGGAGAGAACCTCGGCATGGCGTTCTCCGACGAGGACCTGATCGAGTTCCTCGGCCGGGCGGGTCTGCCCGATGCGGAGGACCTCCTGGACGACCCGGCGTGGGTGAAGTGGCGTGGGGGCCAGGCGCACTACTACGGGGCCGCCTAGTACGCCGATCGGTTCATCGAGCCATCGCGTTGCTCCGAACGGGGGGCGCGTTCACCCGACCCGGTGGGCGGCGGCAAGGGCGCGTACCACCGGCATACAGAGGGCCGTTGCCTCGTCATGGACAGCACTCTCACAGCCCCGCGCCGCATTCCGTCCCGCGCGTACGCGGGCCGCCCGTACGCCGAACTGACCAATGACTACCGGAGCCATCCGCCGATCTACGCTCAGCTCGTCGCGGAGTGGCGGGCCGAGGGCCGCCTGGTTCCGGAACGCCGCGATGTCCGCGAGGTGCTGTGGGCCTCCTTCGCCGCACCCGCTCCTGAAGCGGAGGACGAAGTCGAGCCCGTGCCCGCGGTTCCTGTTCCCCGTGGTCTGCCCGGCTGGTGACGGCTATTCCTCACCGAGGGGGGCGAGGACGGCGAGCGTGCCGTTGGCCTGACGCAGCGCCAGCTCCAAGGGGGCCGCGAGGTGCAAGGCACCGGTTCCGTCGGGCGGGATGATCCACTCCAGGGATCCCGCGGACCGGTACGGCGGCGGTACGGCGATCCACGATCCCCTGCCGAGGTGGCGGATGCCCGAGCCCACCCAGCGGCTGGCCGGGTCGGGCGGCATGAAGAAGCCGACGCGGTGGGCGGCGCAGTCCACCAGCGTGGGTCCCGGCACCTGAAGCGGCTCGCACCACAGGATGTCCAGGGCGAGCAGGCCCAGTTGTTCGGGAACGCTCAGCACGTCCCAGAAGCGCCCGGCTTCGAGGAGGACGCCGCCGCTGCCCTGGTCCCACTCCCGTTTGCACGCCCGGGGATCCTTGGCGGCCGCGGCGAGCCACTCCACACTTTGCATCCACATCGCGTTCGTCATGGACCACCCCGGGGATATTCCCCTCCGCTCGGCAGGCGCGGAGAAAGACGCAGCCTCGGGACTCGTGGTTGCCCATCCGCCCCTCGGCATACGCATGTTGGTAGATATTTCTATGCGGCGGAAGGGGTGGCGCGGTCTGGCGTTTTCCGCTGGGCGGTTACGGTGCGTGGCGTGGGGCGTGCAGTGAGCGCAGGGGGCCGCCGTGCAGTGGGGTCGTGTGCCACCGCGCGGTGAACGTGCGGTCGAGGAGGGAGCAGGTCACCGTCATCCGGTGCGGCGTCTCCAGGAAGAGCACGTCGATGCCCAGGGTCTGCGGGTCGGTCCACCCTCCGCTCACCGCTGTGGGGACGGGACCCGGGTCGACGGTCCAGCCGGGTGCGCCGAGCCGCAGGTCGAGCCGCCTCTCGCCCTCGGCCAGCGAGACGCGCCAGCCGCCCGCGTCCGCAGCAACCTCGACCCCGGTCAGACTGCGCTGGTCCGCGCAGGCGCCGCCGGCCGGGACGAACTCGGCGCCCGCCCAGGCGTCGCCGCGCTCCGGCGGCTCGGAACGCGCCTCGACCGGTGGCAGGGCGAGCCGGTCGAGCCGCCGCCGCAGCCCGTCCTCCTGTCTGCCCGGGAGCGGAGCGGTGCCGAACGCGGGCAGCAGGTGCTGCCACACCAGGTTCAGGAGGTCCTGCATGCGCTCGGTCGCGGCGGTCGTCGCGATCACCGCGTCATGCTCGGGCAGGACGAGACAGAACTGCCCGTACGCCCCGTCGCCGCGGTATCCGTGCCGCGATCTCCAGAACTGGAATCCGTACCCCTGCTGCCAGTCCGACAGCGCCCCCTCGGCCGTACCGTCCGCGTTGGAGACGTGCGCGCGAGTGGCCTCGGCGATCCAGGTGGCCGGGAGCAGCCGCCGTCCCTCCCAGACGCCGCCCCGCAGATACAGCTGGCCCAGCCGGGCGATCGCGTCGGTCGCGGCGTGCAGACCGCTGAACCCGAGGTCGCGACCGGCCCGGTCCCGCGTCCAGGCGGCCTCGCCGATGCCCAGCGGGTCGAGCAGCCGGGGCCTCAGATAGGCGGTCAGCGACTGGCCGGTCACGCGCTGGACAATCGCGGCGAGGGCGTAGGTGGCGGACTGGTTGTACGCGAACACGGTGCCGGGGTCACGGTCCGGCGGGATCAGCAGGAAGCCCCGGACGCCCTCCTTCCGGTCCAGCCGGGCCGCCGCGGCGTAGGTCTCGGCGACGTGGCCGCTGGCCATGGCGGCGATATGCCGTACGAGCATCGCGCGGCTGCGCGGGTCGGTGATGTCGGCCTCGAACTCGGCGAAGTGGGAGATCACCGGGTCGTCGAGGTCCAGCAGACCCTCGGCGACGGCGAACCCCGCTGCCGTGGAGGTGAAGCTCTTGCTGACCGAGTAGAGCAGTTGCAGGCGCTCGGGGGTGTACGGCGCCCACCAGCCGGAGGCCACGACGTGACCGTGCCGCAGGATCATCAGGCTGTGCGGTTCCATGCCCGCCTCGGCCTCGACGGCGTCGAGGAACGCGTGAATGCCCGACGCGTCGACTCCCTGCTCACCAGGTGTGCTGACAGGCAGGGGACGGGCACTCATAGCGGCTCCGGGCGGCTCGGGGCGGGGGATGCGGCGCGGTGGACGGGCAACGCGTGCATGGGTCATCTTTCCCGTGCGGGCTCGGGCGTGTCCACGAGTTGCGGCGGGGTTGTGTACACGCACGCGTCCGGGTTACCCGTCTTTTATGGTGCAAATCGGATACACGATGATGACAGAGCAGGCCGGCCCCCGGGACCTCGTCGACCATGTCGTACGGGCCGAGGAGACCGGCTTCGACTTCTCGGTGGCGTCTGACCACTACTTTCCGTGGCTGCGCACGCAAGGGCACTCCCCGTACGTGTGGAGTGTGCTCGGCGCCGCGGCCCAGGCCACGTCGCGCATTCCGTTGATGACATATGTGACCTGTCCGACCTTCCGCTATCACCCGGCGGTGGTGGCGCAGAAGGCGGCGACCATGCAACTGCTGTCCCAGGGCAGGTTCCGGCTGGGCCTCGGCTCGGGCGAGAACCTCAACGAGCATGTGGTGGGCGGCGGTTGGCCGTCCGTGGATGTGCGGCACGAGATGCTGGAGGAGGCACTCGACATCATCCGCGCCCTGTTCGAGGGGCGCCACGTCAATCGTCGCGGGACGCACTTCGACGTGGAATCGGCCAAGCTGTGGGATCTGCCGGACCAGCCGCCGCCGATCGGCGTCGCGGTCTCCGGTGAACGGTCCTGCGCGCTCGCGGGCCGCTACGCCGACCTCGTCATCGCGGTGGAGCCCAAACCGGAGCTGCTCACCGCCTTCGACCAGCATGGCGGAGAGGGCAAGCCCCGAGTGGGTCAGCTTCCGGTCTGTTACGACACCGACCGGGACGCGGCCGTGCGGCGCGCGCACGACCAGTTCCGCTGGTTCGGCGGCGGCTGGAAGGTCAACTCGGAACTTCCGCACCCCGATTCCTTCGCCGACGCGACTCAGTTCGTCACGCCCGACGACGTCGCCGAGTCGATTCCGTGCGGCGACGATCCGGACACCTTCGTGGAAGCCGTACGCCCCTTCACGGAGGCGGGCTTCACCGAGGTCGCGCTCGTGCAGATCGGCGGCGACAGCCAGCACGAGTTCCTCGACTGGTCGGCGAAGACGCTGCTGCCCGAGCTGCGCGGCGCTTTCGCTTGACGGACATCAGCGGGTGTCAACTCGGGTCGAAGCCAAGGGGGATGCCGACGGTTGACGGGTCAGCGTCATAATGCTGAGGTGATCATCCCCACCCCCGTACAGCGCGTCCCCGTCGTCATCGTCGGCGCGGGACCGGCCGGTCTCACCCTCGGCAACATCCTGCGCGCCGCGTCCGTCGACTGCGTGGTCCTGGAGACCGAGAGTCGGGAGTTCATCGAACAGCGGCCCCGGGCGGGGTTCATCGAGGAGTGGGCGGTACGGGCGCTGCGCCGGCATGGGCTGGCCGGCCGGCTCGTGGAGCGGGCGCAGCCGCACAGCGAGTGCGAGTTCCGGATCGACGGCGAGCGCCACCGCTTCCCGTACTCCGAACTGACCGGTGACCGTCACTTCGTCTATCCGCAGCCGCTGTTGGTGACCGACCTGGTGCGCGAGTACGCCGATGTGCGCGGCGGCGACATCCGGTTCGGGGCACGGGACGTGGCCCTGCACGGTATCGACGGCGACCACCCCTCGGTGCTGTACACGGATCCGGCGACCGGTGAGCGGCGGCGCATCGACTGCCAGACCATCGCGGGCTGCGACGGAGCGCGCGGAGTGACCCGCAGCTATGTGCCGCCGGAGCGCGGTTCCGTGGCCCGGTACGACTACGGAGTCGGCTGGCTGGCGCTGCTCGCCGAGGCTCCGCCGTCGTCCGACTGTGTCGTCTTCGGCGTCCACCCGCGCGGATTCGGCGCCCATATGGCCCGGAGTCCCGAGGTCACCCGCTACTACCTGGAGGTCCGGCCCGGCGAGGATCCGGAGAACTGGCCGCACGAACGGGTGTGGTCGGAGCTGCACGCCCGGCTGGCGGTGACGGGGGCACCACCGCTCACCGAGGGGCAGCTGATCGAGAAGCGGGTGCTCGACATGCACAGCTATGTCGTGGAGCCCATGACGTACGGGCGGCTGTTCCTGGCGGGCGACTCCGCCCACTTGGTGGCGCCGATCGCCGCGAAGGGCATGAACCTGGCGCTGAACGACGCTCTGCTGCTGGCGGACGCGCTCATCGCCTACTTCGCGACGGGCGACGGCAGCGGGCTGCGCGGGTATTCGGCGGCCTGTCTGCGGCGCGTGTGGGAGTACCAGGAATTCTCGCAGTGGTTCGCGGAGTTGCTGCACGGGCCGTCCTCCGGCGACCCCTTCCGGGCGGGGTCCGCGGGTGCGCGGCTGCGGAGGATTCTGGGCTCGCCCGCCGCGGCGGTCACCTTCGCGGACTCGTACATCGGCAAGGCGGCTGTGCGGTGAGCCACCACCGGCCTGAAACTTTCGCACAGGTGGGCGATCATTGGGGAGTTGAGGAAAAAGAGGCCTCCGGAACCACTTCCCGTTGAGCACTCAACGTCACACGCTCCGTACTTCCGGGAAAGGTGAGAGCCCGGTGCGCAGCGAGGGATGACGATGGTCAAGGTGCAAGACTTCACGGGCGAGTTGGTCGCCGGAAGATACCGCCTCCTCGAACTCGCCCACCGGGAAGTGGGCCGTGTCGGATGGCACGGTCACGACCTCGACCTCGCGCGACAGGTCACCGTGACCCGCTCGCGGCTCCCGGAACATCGGCGCGAGGATGCGGAGCTCGGCACCGTTGCCCGGATCCAGCGCGACTCCGAGCTGCTGGGGATGATCTGTCCCGGCCGGGTGCCCGCCGTGGTCGACGTGTTCGAGGAGAACGGCTTCGTGTGGACGGTCACCGAGCGCTCCCCCGGCGCCCCGCTGACCGAGCTCCTCGGGCGCGGTCCGGTGAACTACGTAGGGGCGGCCCGGGTCGGGCTCGGCCTCCTCGACGTCCTCGTCGCAGCCCATCGTGAGGGGGTGACGCACGGCGATCTCAGTCCCGGTCAGGTGTGCGCGGACGAGCGGGGCACGGTCACGGTCACCGGATTCGGACTGATGGGGGCCACCGCCTCGTCCCGCGTCACCGCGCCGTCGTACGCCTCCCCGGAGCAGGCTCGTGGCGAGGGCACCGGGCCGGCAGCGGACCTGTGGGCGCTGGGCGCGATCATGTATGCGATGGTCGAGGGACGGCCGGCCATCCGGGACCGGGGACGCCTCGACGCCACGCTCCGCGCGGTGGATCGGCTGCCCATCCGGGCTCCCTTGAGCGCGGGCCCGCTCGCACCGGCCATTCAGGGTCTGCTGCGCTGGGATCCCCTGGAACGGGTGCCCGAACCGGTCGTGCGTGAGGCGCTGACCCGCATCCTCAAGGAGGAGCTCGACGATGCCGCGCCGACCGCGCCCCTGACCCTCTTGCGGGACACCGGTGCCGCCCCCGGGAGCGCCGGGCGGACACATGGCGGACGGGCCGTCAGCCGGCCGGTCCTGCTGGGCGGGGCGCTCGCCGTCACGGTCCTCTGCTTCGCCGTGCTCACCCTGGCGGGCGGAATCCCCGGCGGTGACACGTCCGCATCGGGCTCAGCGCCCTCACCGACGGCCTCCGGCACGCTCCCCACCGCCGCCGGCACGCTCCCCCGGCCGACCGCCACCGTGTCGCCCACCCCCTCGCCGCCCATCACCATCGGCGAGGCGCCGGCCGGCTTCCACCGCTACCAGGCGCCCCAGGGCTTCTCCATCGACCTCCCCCAAGGCTGGAAACCTCTGCGAACGAAGGGCTCCACCGACGTGTCCTACCGGATCACGTTCGGCGCGAGCGGTGACCCGCGCACGCTGGCCGTCACCTACAGCACCCGGCTGGGCCCGGACCCCGTCGCGGTCTGGAGCGCGCTGGAACCGTCCCTGCGCGGCGAATCCTCCGGCTACCAGCGGGTGGGCGACATCCGTGCCGTGGACTATCGCGGCCTCAAGGGTGCCGACATGGAGTGGTTCTCCGTGTCCCAGGGAGTCCGTGAGCGCACGTTCGGCCGGGGCTTCCTGCTCAGCGACCACCGGGGTTTCTCGCTGAGATGGACGACGCCGGCCGACGACTGGAACGCCTCCGCCAACCGGCGGGCGCTGGATGTCTTCCTTCAGTCGTTCCAGCCCGGTTCACGGTGATCCCGCGTCAATGACCCTCCGGGGCAGGGAGGTCGGGTCTTCGCTGCGACAGCCACAGGGCGACCTCGTCGGCGATGGGCTGTCCGGTCTCCAACTCGATGAACCCGAACTGGCCTCCCTGATTGCCCTCCAGGAACCACCAGACGCCCTCCGCGTCCTCGGCGAAGTCGAAGGCGGCGTAGGCGAGTCCGGTGAAGGCGAGATAGTCGTGGACGGAGCGCGCGATCCGCTCGGGCACCGCGGTGATCTCCCAGGCGTGCCCGGTGTCACCGAACCGACCGTCGATCTGCCCGGGCACGGCGGTCTTGCGGGCGGCGAACAGGCGGGTGCCGATGCTGGTCAACCGGATGTCGGCGCGCTTGGGAATGTAACGCTGGAGCAGCGCGGGACCGGCCGCGACGCCCGAGAAGTCCGCGTCGGGCCCGATCAGCGTGGTCGGCAGGGCCACCGGCGGCTCGCCGGGCGGCGGCCCTGAGGCCGACTTCACCACCACCTCGCGGTACTCCTCGACGAACTGCTGGGCCACCCGCGGAGCGGTCGTGATGATGGTGGGCGGCACCGCGAAACCGCTGGTGTGGGCGATCCGCAGCTGCCAGGGCTTGTGCCGGGCCTGTTCGGCGCGGCGCGGATGGTTCATCCAGCGGGTCGAGGCGGAGTAGAGCATGCCGAACAGGGCCTGCCGGGTCTCGGCGGTGAGCCACGGCGAGGGCTCGGCCGCGTGGGCCGCCGGCTCGCCCGGCCGGCGCACCCACACCGATCGCAGTCCTCCCATGCTGAGTACATGGCCGTTGACCGACAGATAGCCGTCGAAGTCACCATGGGCGTAGTCGGCGGACAGGACTGCCTTGCCGGGCAGGTCGGCGGGGTCGAGGCGCACCATGGGCACGCCCCGTTGGTGCAGTTTGGCCACCACCATGTCGGCGGTGACGTCCTGCTCCGCCGTGAGAATGAGTACCGTCATGCGGGCGGCGGCCGTCAGTCGTCGAAGTGCGTCTGGGAGCCGGCGGTGGACGTCGTGGTTCCGGTGGCCATCAAGAGCGCGCGGTCGCTGACGGCCGGCCGGCCGTCGGGCAGCACGTTCAATTGCAGGGACACATCGAAGTGGTACGGAGGTACTGCGGCCGACTGCCCTGTGGGCAAGGCGTAGTTGAGGGTGAACGGTCGCACGAAAGATCCTCCCGCGGTCTCACGATGCTCGACGCCCACCCGTACGTGTCACGACCGTAAGGAATTCATCACTTTCCGCCACTTCGGGGTGAAGGTCATCACATCGCGTCGTTTCCGGCTTGCTCGTTTCCGTTTTACTTGGGTTTCCGCTTGGGTCCGGTCTACGCCTGTCTGCTTTGATTCCGCCCAGACCTTCGGCCAATGCTTCATCCTCCGTGACATCAACGCCGCACCATCCCAGGAGAGTTCCCGGTGACCGCAGCCATCGCACCGTCCGCAGATTCCCCCGCGCGCGAGGACGTACCCGACCCCGTCGCGCGGGACGCGCACGACTTCGGGGCCTATGCGCGGACGGGTGGCTGGGCCTTCGCGCTCAAGGTGGCGCGCAGTGTCCGTCCGGGCGGGCAGTCCTCGGCCGAGACACCGAAGGTGTCCGCGAAGGAGTTCGCCGAACTGGCCCGGTGCTCACCCGAACGCGTCATGCGCTACTACAAGGCGTGGGACAAGGCCGCCGACGACGGTCTCGTCCCGCACTTCGAAATCCTGGTCCCCGGCGAGGACATCGAGCTGCCGGACGCCGAGGTGTGGCTCACGTACTACGTCTCCCGCTCCAGCGCCGCCTCGGAGCGCGGCACCGCGATCGCCCAGGCGGCCGAGGCCGAGGGCATCCGCCCCACGAAGGCCCTCGAGGTCGCCGAGAACCCGACCGCGCTGCGGGCCGCCATCCTCGCCGACCCCTCCACAGCCCAGGCCGCACGGCACGCGCTCCTCGACCGGCTGAAGGAAGACCCGGCGCTGCAGGCCGAGTTGGCCCGGGACATCGCCCGTACCGACGAGCTGAAGAAGGCGGTCGCCACCGAGAGCAGGGCGGCCGACCGTATCGGGTACGTGCGCCAGATCGCGGAGAAGGGTCAGATCAGGACACCGGCCGGACAGACCCTGGACGCTCCGGCGGAACTCCGCGACGAGGCCGAGCGGCACCTGTCCCTGCTCGACGAGCTGGACGAGGGCGAGGACTCCGGTGAGTGGGCGACGGAGGCGTACGACACCATGAAGAGCCTCGTCGTCGAAACCGTGGAGGCCGACCCCGAACTGCGCGTCCAGGAACGCCGGACGAAGTTCTACAGCAGCCTGCAGAAGGCCACGAGGGTGTTCGAGGAGCTCACCCTCGACGACGCCGACGACATCTACGAGGACGACATGGTGCAGCGTCTGGAGGATCTCCAGCAGGCGATCGGCTCCTGCATCGCGGCGCTGCGCGGAGCGGCTCCCCGGCAGGGCTGAACTGAGCCCGGGGGACGATCAGGCGGACTCGGAGCGGTACACGGCCATCTGGTCGACCAGGGTCTGCGGGGTGTCCGGGCCGAAGCAGAGGGTGAGGTTCGCGGCGGACCCGGCCGCCGCGGACGCGGCGCGAGGGAAGAGTGCCTCCTCGTACGCGGTCAGGGCCTTTTCGACGTCGTCGGGGTGGGCCGCGAGGGCGGTCGCCAGTTCGGCGCCGTCGAGCATGGCGAGGTTCGCTCCCTCGCCCGCGAACGGGGACATCAGATGAGCCGCGTCACCGAGCAGCGTGACGCCGGGGACACGGTCCCAGCGGTGGTCGGCGGCCAGCGCGTGGATCGGCCGGGGAACGAGAGCGCCGTCCGCCTCGGCGATGAGCGAGCGCAGGCGCGCGTCCCAGCCGTCGAAGTACTCCAGGAGACGCCGCTTGGCCGCTTCGCGGTCGGCGAAGTCGATGGCGTCCGAGGTCACCCAGTCGGCGGGCGTCTTCAGGGCGACATACACGTGCAGTGAGCCGTCCGGATCGCGGTGGGCGAGGAGGCCCTTCTCCTCGCCGAGCGCGAACAGCATGCCCCCGCCGACGACGGCGGCGCTGTGCGGGTGACAGGCGTCGGCGTCGAGGAGGTGCGCCTCGACGAACGAGACGCCCGAGTAGCCCGGAGTGGCGTCCGAGACCAGGGGCCGCACCTTCGACCAGGCTCCGTCGGCGCCGATCAGCAGATCGGCGGTGAACGTCTCCCCGCCGTCGAGCGTCACCTCGTGCCGCCCGTCGTCGAGCTTGCGGGTCCCGGTGACCTTGGCTCCCCAGCGGACGGTGCCCTCGGGCAGCGAGCCGAGCAGGATGTCGCGCAGGGCGCCCCTGGGGACCTCGGGGCGCTCGCCGCCCTCGCCGTCGTCCTCCATCCGGACGATGGCGTCCTTGTCCAGGATGCGCATGGCCTCGCCGCCGGCGTGGATGATCGCGCGGAACTCCTGGTAGAGCCCGGCGGCCCGCAGCGCGGCCTGTCCGGAGTCCTCGTGCATGTCGAGCATGCCGCCCTGCGCGCGGGCCGCCGGTGAGGCGTCGAGGTCGAAGACGGCGGCGGCGATGCCGTTCAGGTGCAGTACGCGGGCGAGCGTGAGACCGCCGAGACCGGCGCCGATCACGGCGATGGAGTGGTGGTGTGGGGTCGACATGGCAGGGCTCCTTGGGCGTGGGCAGCCGTCGAGGATGGACGACGGCAGGGGCCCGTCACGGTGGAGTGGGCACCGCGTACGGACCGGTCACGCCGAGAGGGGGGCGCAACCACCCCTCCAAGCTAACGAACATGTTCGCCAGGAACAAGTACCTAACGAACACGTTCGTACGCCTTACCGAGATAGCCGTACCCGCGCCCCGCACCCGCGCCCAGGACCTCTCCTACCAGCGCCCCTCGACCTGCTCCTTGATCCGCCGCTCGTACAGCTCCTCGATGGCGTCCAGCGTCTTCTGAGGCAGTTCAGGCAGCTTCCCGGCCGCCGCGTTGGCACGGGCCTGCTCGGGTGAGCGGGCGCCCGGGATCACCGTGGTCACGCCGGGCTGCTGGATGATCCAGCGCAGCGCCAATTGGGCCGAGGTGCCGACCTCCGGGGCGAGGGCGGAGAACTCGGCCGCCGCCTCCACGCCCGTCGCGAAGTCGACGCCGGAGAAGGTCTCGCCCTGGTCGAAGGCGTCTCCGTGGCGGTTGTACGTCCGGTGGTCGTCCGCCGCGAAGACGGTGTCCTTGGTGTACTTGCCGGAGAGCAGACCGGAGGCCAGCGGGACGCGGGCGATGATGCCGACGCCCGCCTCCCGGGCCGCCGGGAGGACCTGACGCAGGGGCTTCATACGGAAGGGGTTGAGGATGATCTGGACGCTCGCCACGTTCGGGCGGGCGATCGCCGTCAGTGCCTCCGCGCATGTCTCGACGCTCACCCCGTACGCGGCGATCCGCTCCTCCTCGACCAGGGTGTCGAGGGCGTCGTACACCTCGTCGGAGGAGTAGACGGGCGTCGGCGGGCAGTGCAGTTGCACCAGGTCGAGGCGGTCGACGCCGAGGTTGCGCCGGGAACGGTCGTTCCAGGCACGGAAGTTGTCCAGGACGTAGTTCTCCGGGATCTGCTCGAGGCGGCGGCCCATCTTCGTCGCGACCAGCACATGCAGGTCCGGCCTGCCGCGCAGAAACGTGGCGATCATCTCCTCGCTCCGCCCGTCGCCGTACACGTCGGCCGTGTCGAAGAAGGTCACCCCCGACTCGGCCGCCGTCTCCAGCACCGCCAAGGCGTCCCGTTCGCTCACCTCACCCCAGTCGGCACCCAACTGCCACGTGCCGAGACCGATGACCGAAGCATGCTGACCCGACCTGTCGAATACGCGCTCGTCCATGCCGCCAGTCTGACACTCCCCCGCCCGCACACAGGACGCCACCCACCCCGCGCGTCTGTGCGTTCGCGAAGAACCCTCTGTGAGGGTTTGTCACCCGTACGAGTGAAGCGCTTCGACGGATAACTGATTCGTGTCAACTAACGCCTAGCGTGCGGCACATGACCCACCATTTAAGAAGTGAAGGGCACCCCGCCTGGTCACGTCGAGGATTCCTGCTCAGCGCCGCCGCGCTCGTCGCCGGGCCGCCGCTCGCGGTGCCGGGCCGTGCCGCGGCGGCCGATCTGCCCGGGTTCCCCGACGGCGTCGACGTCTACCGGTCGGCGTATCGCAACTGGGTCGGCCAGATCACCGCGGACGCACTGTGGGCCTGTGCGCCCCGCGACGCGGACCAGGTCGTCCAGGTCGTCAACTGGGCCCGGCAGCAGGGCTGGACGGTCCGCGCGCGAGGCCGCTCGCACGGCTGGTCGCCGCTGACGGTCCCCACGGGGACCACGGCCGATGCCCGCGTTCTGCTGGTCGACACCTCCACCCGGCTGACCGGTCTGTCCCTGGAGTCGACCGAGCCCGCCGCCGTACGAGCCGGTGCCGGCGTGACGCTGGAAGCGCTGCTCGGCTTCCTGGAGGAGCACGGCCTCGGCCTCACCGCGACGCCCGCGCCGGGCGACCTGACCCTCGGCGGCGCCCTGGCCATCGACGCCCACGGCACCGCCGTACCGGCCGACGACGAGAGCCGGCCGGCCGGGCACACGTACGGCTCGCTCAGCAATCTCGTGCTGTCGCTGACGGCCGTGGTCTGGGACCCCGCCGCCGACGCCTATGCGCTGCGCACGTACGACCGTGACGACGCGGACGGCGCGGCGCTCCTGGCCCATCTGGGCCGCGCCCTGATCACCGAGGTCGTGCTGCGCGTCGGGGTCAACACCAATCTGCGCTGTGTCAGCCGTGTCGACATCCCCGCCGCCGAACTCTTCGCCAAGCCGGGCAGTGAGGGACGTACCTTCGCGAGCTTCCTCGACGAGTCGGGGCGTGCGGAGGCGATCTGGTTCGCGTTCACGGAGTTCCCCTGGCTGAAGGTGTGGAGCGTCGTCCCCACCCGGCCGCTCACCTCGCGCCGCGTGACGTCGCCGTACAACTATCCCTTCTCGGACAACATCCCCACGGTGGTGGCCGATCTCGCCGGGCGGATGGTGTCCCAAGCGGCCTGGTACCTGGCTCCGGTCCTGGGGACCGCGCAGCTCACCGCGGCCACCCTGGGGCTGACGGCCACGCTGTCGGCGGACATCTGGGGGCCGTCCAAGAACACGCTGCTCTACATCAAACCCACCACGCTCCGGGTAACCGCCAACGGCTACGCCGTGCTCACCTCACGGGCTCAGGCACAGCGCGTCGTCTGGGAGTTCACCACCTTCTACCGGGAGCGGCTGACCGCGTACGCGGCCCAGGGGCGGTTCCCCGTCAACGGCCAGGTCGAGATCCGTGTGACCGGTCTCGACGACCCGTCCGACGTGGAGTCGCCCGGCGCCCGCGCCCCGCTGCTGTCCGCGCTGCGCCCCCGGGCCGATCACCCCGAGTGGGACACGGCCGTCTGGCTGGACGTGCTCACCCTGCCCGGTACACCCGACGCGCCGGAGTTCTACCGCGAGTTGGAGCGCTTCCTTCTCACGACGTACGACGGTGAACACGCCCTGACGCGTGTCGAATGGTCCAAGGGCTGGGCCTACACGGACGAGGCGGCATGGTCCGATCCGCAGGTTCTGGGCGCCGCCGTACCCGCTTCGTTCGACGACGGTGAAGGAGCGGACTGGGACGCGACGGCCGCCGTACTGGACCGGCTCGACCCGCACCGGGTGTTCGACAACGCCTTCCTCAAGCGGCTGTTCCCGTGACTCCGGGCGGCGTCCGAAGGGGGCGTCGCGCGGTCACCACACAGCAGGTCTCCCACCACTCCCGCCTCAGAAGAAGCTGAGAAGTTCCTGTGTCAGGCTGCGAGCCGCCGGGCGGCGGACGATCAACGCACCCGCCTCCCGCGCCCGCCCTCCACAACCCAGCGTCTCCGGGAGACGAGCCTGATGAGCCTCACAGTTGTCAACGGTCTGCCCGCGCACGTCCTGTTCGTGCACTTCGTCATCGTGCTGGTGCCGCTCAGCGCAGTGGCGCTCGTCGCCGGCGCGATCTGGCCACGCGTCGCACGGCGGCTGGGCATCCTGCTGCCCGTGCTGGCCCTGGTGACGCTGGCGAGCGTGCCACTGGCCACGCATGCGGGCGAGTGGCTGGAAGCGCACGTCGACAGTTCCTCCCTGGTCCGCAAGCACGCCGAACTCGGTGACGGTCTCCTGCCGTGGGCCCTTGGCCTCTTCGTGCTGTCGGCGGCGGTCTGGTGGACGGCCCGGAGCGCGGCCGGCGTTCAGGACGGCACCCGTGGCACGACGGCACGCTGGACGTCCGCGCCGATCCGGATCGCCGCCGTCGTCCTTTCCCTGGCGGTGGCGACGGGCGCCGTCGTGGACGTCTACCGCATAGGTGACTCGGGCGCCAAGGCCGCCTGGCACGACGGTTTCTCGAAGACCGGGCAGAGCCAAGGTCACTGACCGGACTCCGGTTCCGCCGGGGGCTTTCTCGCCCCGGCCGGTCAACGGACAAGGCCTCCTTCCCCGACAACCGCATGCCCCAGCCGAGGTTCTGCACTGGCAGAGCCTCGGCTTTTCGTCGTCACCGGGAGATCTCCAACCGTTCAACTCCTTGTGAACCCAGCCCAATTTAAGGGCTCCTTTGCTTCATCTCTTGACGACTCTGGTGCAGACCTTTAAGTTCCCGATCACCACGCCTCCATGAATGCGCTCGTTGTTCATGGACGTGAACACTCCCCCACCATCAGCCTCCAATGAAGGGCTGTGATCCCCCTTGATGGCCAGACAATCCCTTGCGCGCACCACCGCGCTGCGCGGCACCCTCACCACCGCTGTGCTCGCGCTCTCGGCCACTGCGCTGAGCGTGGCGCCCGCCTCCGCCGCCACGGGCTCGATCACCGGTCTCGCGGGCAAGTGCCTCGACGTTGCCGGGGCGAACTCCGCGAACGGCACGGCCGTACAGCTCTACGACTGCAACGGCACCGCCGCCCAACAGTGGACGGTAGGCTCCGACGGGACGATCCGGGCCCTCGGCAAGTGTCTTGACGTCACCGGCAATTCGACCGCGGACGGCGCCAAGCTCCAGCTGTGGGACTGCTCGGGCGGCGCGAACCAGAAGTGGACGGTCACCTCGGCCCGCGACATCGTCAATCCGCAGGCCAACAAGTGCGTCGACGCCACGGGCAACACCTCGGCGAACGGCACCCCGATCCAGATCTGGAGCTGCACGGGCGCCGCCAATCAGAAGTGGACCGCGCCCGCCGCCGACGGGGGAACGACGCCCCCGTCCACGTCCGCGCCGATGGCCGTCGCGCCGTACCTCTACAACGGCTGGGGCAACCCGCCCAGCCCCACGACTGTCATGAACGCGACCGGCGTCAAGTGGTTCACGCTGGCCTTCGTCCTCAGCAACGGGTACTGCAACCCGCAGTGGGACGGCGGCCGCGCGCTGACGGGCGGTGTCGACCAGCAGACCGTCAACACGGTGCGGGCGGGCGGCGGCGACATCATCCCCTCGTTCGGCGGGTACAGCGGCAACAAGCTGGAGAGCTCCTGCTCCAGCGCCGGTGAGCTGGCTGCCGCGTACCAGAAGGTCATCAACGCCTACGGGCTCAAGGCGATCGACATCGACATCGAGGCCGACGCGTACAGCAACACGACGGTCCAGCAGCGCACGGTGGACGCGCTCAAGACCGTCAAGGCCAACAACCCGGGCATCAAGGTGTACGTCACCATCGGCACCGGGCAGTCCGGCCCCGACACCGGCCTCATCAACCGCGCCGCGGCGTCCGGGCTGACCGTGGACGCCTGGACGATCATGCCGTTCGACTTCGGTGGTGCGGGCCAGAACATGGGCACGCTCACCCAGCGAGCCGCGGAGGGCCTCAAGACCGCGCTGAAGAACGCGTACGGCTACACCGACGACCAGGCCTACCGGGACATGGGCATCTCCTCCATGAACGGCATCACCGACGTCAACGAGACCGTCACCACCGCCGACTTCCAGACCATCCTCAGCTACGCGCAGCAGCACCACCTGGCGCGGCTGACGTTCTGGTCGGTCAACCGTGATCGTCCCTGCTCCGGCAGCTACCCGAACAACGACACCTGCTCGGGCGTGGCGCAGAACGCCTGGCAGTTCACCAGCATCTTCGCCAAGTACACCGGCTGACGGACGCGCTCCGCCCTTTCACCCCCCATCACCACAGGAGAAATCCGTGCTCAGACGGAAGAGACTGTCCGGCCGCCACCGGATACCGAAGGTTCTGACCGTGGTCGCGCTCGTGGCGAGCACCGTGTCCGGCATCGCGTACGCCTCGCAGGACTCGGCGAACGCGCAGACCGCGGCGGCCGCCGCCCTGCCGACCGGCTATACCACCGTGGTCAACAAGGGCAGCGGCAAGTGCGTCGACGCCCGCTCGGCCGCGAGTGCCGACGGCACCGCCGTCCAGCAGTACGCGTGCAACGGCAGCACCGCCCAGAAATGGCAGCTGGTGGCCACCAGCGGCGGCTACTACCGGGTGAACAGCAACCTCGACGCCACCAAGGCCTGGGACGTCACCGGCGTTTCCACCGCCGACTCCGCGACCGTCCAGCTGTGGACGTACTCCAGCGGCAACAACCAGCAGTGGCAGCCCGTCGCCGAGGCCGACGGCGCCTACCACTTCGTCAACCGCAACAGCGGGAAGTGCCTGGACGTCCCCAGCGCCTCCACCGCGGACAGCGTGCAGCTGGCGCAGTACACCTGCAACGGCACCGCCGCGCAGTCCTTCACTCTGAGCGGCAGCGGCACGACGAACCCGCCGGGCACTCCGGACTTCGGTCCCAACGTGACGGTGTTCGACCCGTCGATGTCGTCGTCCAGCATCCAGTCCAAGCTGGACTCGGTCTTCTCCCAGCAGGAGACCAACCAGTTCGGCTCGGCCCGCCAGGCCCTGCTGTTCAAGCCCGGCACCTACAGCGCCAACGCCAACGTCGGCTTCTACACGCAGGTCGCCGGCCTGGGCTTCTCGCCGGACGACGTGACCATCAACGGTTCCGTGCACGCGGAGGCCGACTGGTTCCAGGGCAACGCGACCCAGAACTTCTGGCGCGACGCCGAGAACCTGTCGGTCAACCCCACGAACGGCAGCGACCGCTGGGCCGTCTCCCAGGCCGCCCCGTACCGGCGCATGCACGTACGCGGCAACCTCGCCCTCGACGACGGCGGCTGGTCCAGCGGCGGCTTCATCTCCGACACCAAGGTCGACGGGCAGATCCAGTCCGGCTCCCAGCAGCAGTTCCTCACCCGGAACTCGCAGATGGGCAGCTGGTCCGGCTCCAACTGGAACATGGTCTTCGTCGGCGACCAGGGCGCGCCCGCCCAGTCCTTCCCGACGTACACCAACGTCGCCAGCTCCCCGACGATCCGCGAGAAGCCGTTCCTGTACGTCGACAGCGCGGGCGCCTATCAGGTGTTCGTGCCCGGGCTGCAGAGCAACGCCGTCGGCACCACGTGGAGCGGGAAGACCCCGGCGGGCAAGTCCCTGCCGATCGACCAGTTCTACATCGTCAAGCCCGGCGCCACCGCGGCCGACATGAACTCGGCCCTCGCGGCGGGTAAGAACCTGCTGGTCACCCCCGGCGTCTACCACCTCAACCAGACGATCAACGTCACGCGCCCCGACACGGTGGTGCTGGGTATGGGCCTGGCCACCTTCGTGCCGGACGGCGGGATCACCGCCGTCACCACCGCCGACGTGGACGGCATCGAGCTGGCGGGCCTGCTGATCGACGCGGGCACCACCAACTCCGCGACGCTGATGCAGATCGGCCCGGCGGGTTCGTCCACCACCCACGCGGCCAACCCGATCCAGCTGTCCGACGTCTTCATCCGGATCGGCGGCGCCACCGTCGGCAAGGCGACCAATTCGCTGGTGATCAACAGCGCCAACACGATCATCGACCACACCTGGATCTGGCGGGCCGACCATGGCAACGGCGGCACGGTCGGCTGGACGACCAACACGGCGGACAACGGCCTGACCGTCAACGGCAACAACGTGACCGCGTACGGCCTGTTCGTCGAGCACTACCAAAAGACTCAGGTCATCTGGAACGGCAACGGCGGCAGAACGTACTTCTTCCAGAACGAGATGCCCTACGACCCGCCGAACCAGTCGTCCTGGATGAACGGCTCCGGAAAGGGCTATCCCGCCTACAAGGTCGCCGCCTCCGTCACCAGTCACGAGGCATGGGGTCTGGGCAGCTACTGCTACTTCAGCGCCAACTCCAGCGTGGTCGCTGACCGCGCCTTCGAGGTGCCCAGCGTGTCAGGCGTCAAGTTCCACGACATGGTGACCGTCTCGCTGGGCGGTGTCGGCACCATCAGCCACATCATCAACAGCACCGGAGGGCCGTCCAACTCCAGCAGCAACGTCGCCAACCTCACCAACTATCCGTGACCGGCACGGAAGGGATCGATCAACCGATGCACACCATCAGATCCAGTCCGGCGCGCGCGGCCCTGCGGGTCCTCCTCCTGCTGGCGACGCTGCTCGGTCTGGCGGCGCCACCCGCCGCCCAGGCGAGCAGCGCGGCGACCCCGTTCAAGGTGCTCGCCCTCTACAGCGGCACGTACGACGCCGCACACATCGACTTCGTCAAGGAGGCGAACGACTGGTTCCCCAAGCAGGCCGCGGCGAACGGATTCACCTACACGGCCAGCAACAACTGGGACCTGCTCAGCAACGGCGGCGTCAACGCCTACCAAGTCGTGCTGTTCCTCGACGACTTGCCGCAGACGTCCGCCCAACGGACGGGGTTCGAGCAGTACATGCGTAACGGGGGCGCCTGGTTCGGCTTCCATGTCGCCGCCTTCACCACCAACGCGTCGGGCTGGCCGTGGTACCACAACACGCTCCTCGGCACCGGAAACTTCGCGACGAACACGTGGGGTCCGACGACGGCGGTCCTGAAGGTCGAGGATCGTACACACCCGTCCACGAAGAACCTGCCGGCCACCTTCACCTCGTCGGTCAGCGAGTGGTACAGCTGGTCCAACGACCTGCGGCAGAACCCGAACATCAAGATCCTTGCCTCGATCGACCCCAGCAGCTTCCCCCTCGGCACGGATCCCAACCAGTCCTGGTACAGCGGCTATTACCCGATCCTGTGGACCAACACGCAGTACAAGATGCTGTACGCGAACTTCGGCCACAACGCGATGAACTACTCGACCAACACGCGTCTGTCGTCGACGTTCGCGAGTGCGACCCAGAACCAGTTCGTGCTGGACGGGCTGAAGTGGCTGGGCGGGGCCGACAGCAGCACCCCGCCGGCGGACTCGATCTCCGAGACCGCCTGGTACTCGCTGACGAATGCCGGCAACGGCACCTGTGTGGATGCCCGTTCCGCCGCCACGGCGAACGGGACCGCGATCCAGCAGTACGCCTGCAACGGCACCCAGGCACAGCAGTTCCAGTTCCGCTCGACGGACAGCGGCTACCGGCAGGCCGGCATCCGCGGCAACCCGCAGCAGGTCATCGATGTGACCGGCGTCTCGACCGCCGACAACGCACCGCTGCAGCTGTGGAGTTACGGGGGCGGACAGAACCAGCAATGGCTGCCCGTCAAGGAGAGCACCGGGCGCTACCACTTCACGGCCCGGCACAGCGGCAAGTGCCTGACCGCGGCGAGCGCCGCGACGAACAGCGTCCAGCTCACCCAGCGGACCTGTGACGGCTCCTCCGCTCAGAGTTTCACCCTTACCGCGCAGCCCTGACCGATCGGCCCAAGGGTGCCCCCGCCGCATGCCAGCGGCGGGGGCACCGGCCTGTCGTCAGGGCCAGGACAGGCGGGCGAGTTCGGTGCCGGCGAGCAGGAAGGCGCCGACGCCGAAGTTCGCCGTGCTGTCGTAGGTGACGGGCTGACTGGACTCGGGGCGGTCGCCGACGTTCTGGACGTAGCCCAGGAAGCCGTCGGGGTGTACGGCGGCGGTGACGAGGCCGTTCCAGGCGCGGGCCGCCACCGGGAGGTAGCGGGACCGGTCGACCAGGCCCGCGCCGATCGCGTACGAAGTGCCGTAGAGGAAGAAGGACGTACCGCTGGTCTCGGGGCCCGGCAGATGGCCGGCGTCAGCGAGGTTGACGTTCCAGAAGCCGTCGTCGCGCTGCACGTCGGCCACGGCCGTCACCAGGCGGGTCAGGGTGGCGCGATACTCGGCGGTGTGGGGCTCGCCGGGCGGCAGGGCCTTGAGGGTCTTGGTGTGGCCGCCCGCCACCCATCCGTTGCCGCGGGACCACACGACCGGTCGGCCCGCGGGAGATGTGATCCCTCCGGGCAGGAAACGTTTGTCGCGATACCACAGACCGGTCGCGGCGTCGTACAGGCCGGGGCCGCCCTCCACCCGCTTGGTGTGGTCGTAGAGGGCGTACAGCTTCTCCCAGTATCGGGGGTCCCCGCGCAGGGCGCCGATGCGGGCGAAGGGCGGCATGGCCATGTGGAGGGCGTCGTCCCACCACCAGTCGTCGTTCTTGTCCGGCTGGTCCTCGTAGACCATGCGGTGCAGGGACGTCTCGATCGCGGTGAGCTTCCGCTCCTCGGGTTCCCTCTCGTAGAGATCGAGGTAGGCCTGCCCGGCGCAGTGGTTGTCGGCGTGGCGTGTGGTCACTCCGCCGTTGAGGCCGTACGCGTGTTTCTCCGCCCACCCGCGGGCGTAGGCGAGGTAGCGGGGGCTGCCTGTGAGGCGCTGGAGGGCGAGCAGTCCGCTGAAAAAGGTGGCGTTGGCCCAGCCGTTGTCGCCGGGGTCGGTGTGCGCGCCGATCCACTGGTCGGCCACGCGCCGCAGGACGGCGGTGATCGCGTCTCTCGACGGCAGCCCGGGCGAGGCGGCGCGCGGGGCGGCGCGCGCGGTGCCCGTCAGTGCGGGCAGGAGGGAGGCGGAGGCAGTGAGGGCGGCCGCGCCGGAGAGCAGGCGTCGTCTATGCATATGAACAACTCCTACGGATGGGGATCCCCATCCTCAACTGCCACCTCACACACTGTCCATGGCTCGTCGTCAACTTGTCGCGAACTGGAGGGAGTTCAGCTTGACGGACGCCGTTCACGTCCGAGAAGCGATGCCGCTCGCGTCCTCACACCTTCCCCCACCGCGCCATCACACCTTCCCCCACCGCGCCATCGCGCAGGAGAACACCCCGAACAGGACGAGGCCCGCGGCGACGCAGGCCAGCAGCCAGGGGCCCATCGGAGTCTCGGTGAAGGAACGGAGCGTGTCGTCGACCCCCTTGGCCTTGTCGGGCTCGTAGTCGACGGCCGCCCGCACCGCGAAGCCCCCGGCGGCGGCGAACACCAGCCCCCTGGCCGCGCCGCCGGCCACGCCCGCCGTGTCGACCCCCCGGCGCACCCGGCGGGACATCTCGCCGAGCTTCAACTCATCGCGGTACTTGCGCAGTACCGCACAGCCGGCGATCCACACACCCGCCACCACGACGCCGACGCCCGCCGCGCCCACGATCCACTGCCCCGCGGGCATGTCCAGCGCCTTGGCGGTCACGTCCCGGGACTGCTCGTCACCGGAGCCACCACCGCCGCCGCCCGCCGCGAAGGAGAGCACCGAGTAGGCGACGAACGCGTAGAAGACACTGCGGGCGGCCGACATGACCCGCATGCGCGGTGTACGGCCGTCACGCCCGGCCGCGCCGAAGAGCGCCTCGGACAGCCGCCACAGCGCCATCCCGGCGAGTCCGGCGCCCAGGGCCCACAGCAGGACGGCCCCGAACGGCTTGGTGGAGATCTCCTGGACCGCCCCGCCGCGGTCCGCCTGGGCCCCGCCGTCGCCGAAGGCGATCCGCAGGGCCAGCACGCCCACCAGCAGATAGATCACGCCTCGCGCCACCAGCCCCGCCCTGGCCGCGCCGTCCCGCACCGATCCCGTCGCCCGGCGGGCGCGGAGCCTGCCGCTCCAGGTCAGCGAGCCGGCGTTCATACGGTCCGGGGAGTGTGCGCCGGGTCGCTGTCCAGCCGCAGCTGGACCTGGACCTCCTGGTCACCGGCGTCCTCACCCGTCTCGTGCACGGTGAAGACCTCACCCAGCGCCCGCCGCAATCGCTTCACGGCGAGATGGCTGCCCTGCGCCTCCACGGACACCGAGCCGGACAACGGTTCGATGGGGGCTGCCGTGCCCCCGGGGGACGCCGACGTGTCGAACGTGCCGGTCCAGACCGTGGGGCGATGATGTTCCTCGACGTGGTGCGGCTGGTCCTCCGCACAGCGGTCGGAAGCGAAATGACCGCACAGCACGGCGAACAGACGCCCGGCGTCCGCCGCGGAGCAGTCGCTGAGCACCACCTGAACTTCCGATCCGGGCAGCGGACTCTCACTCATCGAAACCCTCTCCCTCTGGTCTGCGGACGGGTAGGCGTCCTGGTCACACGGCAACCCGTCATGCCGTCCCGGGTACCCCGCCGGTGTGAGCGAAACGAGAACCGCAGGCATTGCATGCGGCGATACACGCCCAGGTCAACACGGTCCGTGAGCTATGTTGAGTTCTCGTGGGACATGAAGGAGGCGCACCGGTGCCATCGCCGCAACAGGCACGCGCGCAGGCATCTGCGATCACCTCGGGCAAGACGGCCTCGGAGGCGGGCGCGGCACCCACGTCCCAGCTCAGGGAGCTGTTCGACGGGCCCCGGCTCTCCCCGGGACAGCGGCGTATCGCCCAGTACCTGATCGAGCACATCACCGAGGCGGCGTTCCTGTCGATCACCGATCTCGCCGAGCGCGTAGGGGTGAGCCAGCCGTCGGTGACCCGTTTCGCCGCGGCGGTCGGCTTCAGCGGTTACCCGGCGCTACGGGAGAAGCTCCAGTCGATCGCGCTCAGCACCCTGGGCAGCGCGCCGGGCACGCCCGCCGAGGCCACGAGCAACGAGCTGCAGGCGGCGGTGGACGCCGAGATCGGGAACCTGGAGAACCTGCGGCGCGACTTCGCCGATCCGGACCAGGTGATCCGCGTCGGCCGGGCGATGTCGGAGTCGACGCCCCTGACGGTCCTGGGCCTGCGGATCTCCGTGTCGCTGGCCGAGTACTTCGCGTACGCCGCCCGGCGCATCCATCCGGACGTGCGGCTGGTGACCCGGGGCGGCAGCGTCGCCTACGACGGGCTGCTGCAGTCCCGCGCGGCGGGCGGTACCTGGGTGCTCGCCTTCGACATGCCCCGCCACGCCCAGGAGACGCTGACCGCGGTGCGGGTGGCGCGGGGCGCGGGACTGCGGGTGGCCCTCGTGACCGACCTGGCGCTCGGGCCGGTGGCGGACGAAGCCGACGTCACCTTCGCCACCGGCACCGGCTCACGTCTCGTCTTCGACTCCTACGCCGCGCCCGTCGTGATGTCGGCGGCGCTGCTGCAGGCCATGACCGACGCCGATCCGGAGCGGACGCAGGCCCGCCTGGAGGAGTACGAGCAGATCGCCGAGCAACACCAGTTCTTCCTCAGGGACTGAGCCCAGCCGGGCCTTGCCTTTCCCCGGCCTTCGTGACGGCCTTACTGACGGCCTTCGTGACGGCCTTCTTCCTGTACCGCCTGTCACCACGGCACCAGCACCAGCACCAGCACCAGCACCAGCACCACGGCATCACGGCATCACGGCATCACGGGATCATTCACACCAAATCACGCATGAATGTTTTCATGTCCTTGCGCAATCGGCGGTATATATAAATACTTCTCGCGGATCGCGACCAGGAGGCCTCCGGGTCGCGCTTCACGACCACCCTGGGCCGTCCGCTCCTACCCGCATCGGGCCCCGGGTGTTCAGACGGGCCTCGCCTGCGCGAGCGCCCGTGGTGGCGGCCCCGGCCAATCCCCTAGACCGGGGCCGCCCCAGATTCACCCGCGACCCTTGCCGCCGACGTAACCCGGAAGCGATGAACATGGCCCTGACGTACTCACCGATCACCTCGGACTGGCCGTGCCAGGTCAAGACCCCCGGCAGCTTCGACTGGGAGCGATCGGCGGTCAAGTGGCTGCGCGAGCTGGTACCGACCCGCTACGCGAGCTACCCCGTCCTCCTCAAGCACCCGGTGCTGCTCGCCCGCCACGCACAGATCCAGGTGCAGCACGAGATACGGGTCGCCCGCACCGCCCTGCAGACCGCCCGGGCGGAGTTGCCCGCCCTCGGCCTGCACGAGGGCGTCATCGAGCACACCATCAAGCTGTACGCCGCCGAGGTCATGCAGCTCCAGCACATCGCCCGTAGCATCCGCGCGGTGACCCAGGCCCTGGTGGACCACAACACCGCGCGCAACTGACACTTCGAGGCCGGCGCGGCCGAGGCCCCTCCCTGTGCATGGCCGGGGCCCGGCGTGGCACCCGTGGTGAACATGAGCACCATCCACACCCGGCGCGGTGATCCGGTCACCACCGTCCTCACCTGGGAGGTGCGGCCCGGCAGGGAGGCCGACTTCGAGGAGTGGACGCGCGGGATCACCCGCTGCGCCCGACAGTTCCCGGGGAACGAGGGAGTCTCCTGGCTGCACCCCGAGGAGGGCCACCGGTATCACGCGGTGCTGCGCTTCTCCGACCCCGAACGGCTCACCGACTGGCTGAACTCCCCGGAGCGGGCCGACTGGCACGCCCGGATCGAGGACATCGCCACGGAGGTCAGCAGCGAACGGCAGTCGACCACGGGGTTGGAGACCTGGTTCAGCCTGCCCGGCACCACCGTGCAGGCGCCGCCCCGCTGGAAGATGGTCCTCACCACCTTCCTCGGCGCCTACCCCTGCGCTCTGCTGCTGCAGTGGCTGGTGACGCCGCATACGACCGCCTGGCCGCTGCCGCTGCGCGCGGCGGTGTTCCCGGTCGTCCTGCTGCCCGTACTGACCTACGTGATCATGCCCCGGCTCAGTCGGCTGCTACGGCTGTGGCTGTACCCGCCGCCGGACCACTGAGCGGATGCGGTCCGGGCCGAGTGGTAATTTTCGCGGCGAAGGGAGGCGTCGTGGACACGGAACGCCCGAGGGTCGCTGTTACCGGTGAAGCAGGAACCTCCGGAGAGGGCCGGGGACTCGACGTGCGGTGGATTCACGGCTCGCCGTCGGCCAAGCACAACACGGACCCGGACATTCAGGTCCACCCGTACGACGAGCACACGGTCATCCTCCGGCAGAACATGGCGATCGACTACGAGGCGCCCTTCCTGTTCCTGCTGTTCGGCGAGGAACGCGCGGTGCTGATCGACACCGGCGCCACGGCCTCGGCGGAGTACTTCCCGCTGCGCCGAGTGGTCGACGAGGTGATGGACACCTGGCTGGCGGGCCATCCCCGGGACCGTTACGAGCTGGTGGTGCTGCACACCCATCCGCACGGCGACCACATCGCGGGGGACGGCCAGTTCACCGACCGCCCCGGCACCGAAGTCGTGGACGCGGCGCTCGACAGCGCCTGGGAGTTCTTCGGCTTCCGCGACGATCCCCACGGCGTCGCTCGGGTCGACCTCGGCGGCCGGGTCCTTGAATGCCTGGCGACGCCCGGGCATCACGAGGCGGCCGTCACCTTCTTCGACCCGTGGACCGGGTTCCTGCTCACGGGCGACACCGTCTATCCCGGCCGCCTGTACGTGGACGACTGGCAGGCCTTCACCCGCACCGTCGACCGCCTGATCGACTTCTGCGCCGTCCGGCCGGTCACACATGTGCTCGGGTGTCATATCGAGATGACCCGTCAGCCGGGCCGGGACTACCCGGTGCGGACGACATATCAGCCCGACGAACCGCCGCTGCAGATGACGACGGATCAACTGCGCGACATCCGCGCGGCGATCGACTCCGTCGGCGACCGGACCGGGCGGCACGTGTTCGCGGACTTCGTCATCGACCGACGGGACGATCCCGGCGGACACTGACCGCCAGGTCCTGCGAATGGCCCAGTGGGGGCGATACGAGCGGCGCGACGGGGAAGTCGGAGAAGGGAACTACCCGACGAGCGCCCTGGACGGACACATGGATTCCACAGCGTGGACAGTGATCCTCGTCGTCGCCGTGCTGGGAGCCGCCGCACTCGGGGTGGCGATCGCGCTCCTGGTCCGGCTGGTCCGCACCCGCCGCGATCTGCGGCGCGCCGGACTGCCCACCGGACCGCGCTGGGTCTTCTGGGGCGCCGTCCTCTATCTCGTGCTGCCCACCGACCTGCTGCCCGACCCCGTCTACCTCGACGACATCGGCGTCCTCCTGCTGGCCCTGCGCTCTCTGAGCGCCGTACCGAAGGAAGCGGTGCCCACGCTTCGCGGGAACCCCCGAACGCCGATGGGACGTTGAAGCCCGTACCGGACAGCTTTCCGACGGGCGGCACCATGAGCGAGCTGGTTCCCGGGGGCAACACGCCCCTGCCCAGCGGCACCCTGACCCTCAGGGTGCCCGGCCCCTTCGACGTGTCCGCTCTCATCACCGACGACAGCGGAGAAGTGCGGGGTGACGGCGACTTCGTGTTCTACAACCAGCCGACCGCGCCCGGCGCCCGCCTCCAGGGCGAGCAGCTGACCATCGATCCACCGCGGCTGCGCCCCGGAGCGAGCCGCGTCACCGTGGTCATCAGCCCCGCCGACGCCGGTACGCCCCTGGGCCGCCTGCCCGCGCCCACCCTGTACGTCTGCGGACCGGACGGCCGCGCCCTCACCCGGTTCACCCCGCCACGCCCGCAGCGGGAGACCGTGCTGCTGCTGGCCGAGCTCTACCGGCGCGGCACGGGATGGAAGCTGCGCGCTCTGGGCCAGGGTTACGCGGACGGGCTGGCGGGCATCGCACGGGATTTCGGGGTCGATGTCGCCGAGGGCCACGCCACTTCGGACGCGGCCCCCGTTTCCGACACGGACGGGTTCCTCGGTCTGGTGAACACCGCCCGCGCCAGGGCCGGTTCACCACCCGTCCGTCTCGACGCGCGGCTGGCCGACGCGGCACGGGCGCACGCCGTGGGCATGGCCGCCCGGGGGCTCCTCAGCTCCGAGAGCTCCGACGGTGTCTCCGTCCACCAGCGCGTCACCTCGGCCGGATACGCGTACCTCACCGCCGGCGAGCACCTGGTCTCCGGCCCGCGCACACCGGCCGAGTTCGTGGAGTACTGCCTGTCGGCCGAGCAGTCCCGCCGCACGCTGTGCGATCCCGCGTTCAGCCAGGCGGCGGTGGCGTACGTCCCCGACCCCCGCACCGGCGATCTGTACTGGACGGCGCTGTGGGCGCGGCCCTTCAGCCCCGCCGGCCTGGAGCGGACGGCGGGCGAGGTCATCGCGCTCACCAACGCCGAACGCACCCGGGCCGGCCTGCCGCCCCTCTCCACCGACACCCTGCTCACCACCGCGGCCCAGGCCCACAGCGCCGACATGGTGGCCCGCGCGTTCTACTCCCACACCTCCCCCGAGGGAAGCCAACCCTGGGACCGGGCCGCCGCGGTGGGCTGCGCCCGCCGGACCATCGGCGAGAACATCGCGTGCGGGCAGCGCTCCGCCGCCGAGGTCGTCCGCGGCTGGATGGACAGCCCCGGCCATCGCGCCAACATCCTGAAGCCGGGCTTCACCCACATAGGCGTCGGCCTCGCAGGCGGCGGCAAGGCGGGCATGTACTGGACACAGCTCTTCGGCGGCTGAAACCTCACCTTTTCCCGTGCCGAATGCAACCCCGCGCGTCTCCGGCGCGTACAGATGGTGCCGACGCCCGCATCCGCGGCGCGGTTCGTGCCGGCGACGCACACCGGCAGAAGGAACTCGGGAGAAGAATCAGATGGTCTCAGGAACGGTGGGCACGGGTACGGCGCTGGGCGCGGTTCTGGTGTCCCTCCTAGCAGCCCCGGCACAGGCCGCGGCACCCGCGGCCCCCGGCAGCGCGGACACCGAACAAGTCGTGGCCCCAAGCGCGTTGGCGGCGCCCGACGACGCGGGGCTGCGCCAGGTGCTGCGTACGGCGCTGACTCAAGGAGCCCCCGGCGCGATGGCGAGAATCGACGACAACGGCACGGTGCACCGGCTGTCCGAGGGATTCGCCGACCGGACCACCGGACGGGCCATCAGCACCAGCGACCGGTTCCGCGTCGGCAGCGTCACCAAGACGTTCTCCACCGTGGTGCTGCTCCAACTGGTCGACGAGGGCAAGCTCAAGCTGGACAACTCGGTCAACAGCTACCTGCCGGGGCTGCTGCCCGACGACCACATCACGGTGCGTCACGTACTCAGCCACCGCAGCGGCCTGTACGACTTCACCAACGACATGTTCGCCCAGACCGTCCCGGGCTTCGAGGCCGTGCGCAACAAGGTGTTCAGCTACCGGGACCTGGTGAAGCTGTCCCTGGAGAAGCCGCGCACCAACGCCCCGGGCGCCGCCTATTCGTACTCGAACACCAATTTCGTCGTCGCGGGCATGCTCATCGAGAAGCTCACCGGCCACTCCGTGGGCACGGAGTACCAAAGCCGCATCTTCACGCCGCTGAACCTCACCAACACCTTCTACGTCCACCCGGGCACCGCGATCCCGGGGCGCCACGCCAACGGCTATCTCACCCCCGATGAGGCCGGCGCGGCCCTGGTGGACTCCACGAAGCAGACCGTCTCCTGGGCGCAGAGCGCGGGCGCGATCATCTCCACCACCCACGACCTGGACACCTTCTTCTCCGCGCTGCTGCGCGGAAAGCTCATGTCCGGCGCCCAGCTGACACAGATGCAGAAGTGGACGACGGTCAACAGCACCACGTCCTACGGACTCGGCCTGCGCCGCCGTGACCTGTCCTGCGGGGTCTCCGTGTACGGGCACACGGGCACCGTGCAGGGCTACTACACGTACGCCTTCACCTCGAAGGACGGCAAGCGCAGCCTCACCGCGCTGGCCAACACCTCCAACAACACCACCGTGCTGAACACCATGTACAGCACCTTGGATTCCGCGTTCTGCGGCAAGCCCGCGACCAAGGCCGCCACCCGCGCCGCCGTCCCACGCGGCGCCGGGCCCGTGGAGCGGCACGAGGACATCGCACCGGGCATCACCCGCGACTGACCCCACCGGCTGCGCCTCACCCCTGAGGATTCGGCCGCCGGTGCGGTGGCTGATCCGGGGCGGGGCGCAGCCTGGGGGCCGGGATCGGCAGCGTGTGCGGCTTGTCGCCGTCGACGGTGAAGGGCTCGCGGTAGTGACGCAGCTCCAGGGGATCTCCGGTCATGAGCGTGTACGTGGCGACGGCCGGCTCGACCTCCACCCGCAGGCGGCGGCCGAGGAGTTCCAGGGAGAAGGCGAGGCGGCTGAACCGCTCCGGCAGCCGGGGCGTGAACTCCACGGTGTCGCCGTGGTGGCGCATACCGCCGAACCCGGCGACCAGCGCCATCCAGGTACCGGCGAGCGAGGCGATGTGCAGCCCGTCGCGGGTGTTGTGTTCCAGGTCCTCCAGGTCCATCAGCGCGGCCTCGACCAAGTAGTCGTAGGCGAGGCCGGGATGGCCCGCCTCGACCGCGATCACGGCCTGACAGCACGCCGACAGGGAGGAGTCGCGGACGGTGAGGGGCTCGTAGTAGGCGAAGTTGCGGGCCTTGTGCTCCTCGTCGAAGAAGGGGCTGCACTTGTACATGGCCAGCACCAGATCGGCCTGCTTGACGACCTGCTTGCGGTAGAGGTCGAAGTACGGGAAGTGCAGCATCAGCGGATACTGGTCGGGCCGGGTGGCGGCGAAGTCCCAGCGCTGGTAGCGGGTGAACCCGGCGTGCTGTTCGTGGACGCGGAGTTCGTCGTTGTAGGGGATGTGCATGGCCTCGGCGGCGTCGCGCCAGGCCGCGCCCTCCTCGTCGTCGACGCCGAGGTCCGCGGCCCGCCCGGGGTGCCGCTCGACGATGTCCGCCGCCGCGAGGAGGTTCGCACGGGCCATCAGGTTGGTGTACGTGTTGTCGTCCACGACGGCGCTGTACTCGTCGGGGCCGGTCACCCCGTCGATGTGGAACCGCCCCTGGTGGTCGTGGTGGCCCAGCGAACGCCACAGCCGCGCCGTCTCGACCAGCACTTCGACGCCGGTGTCGCGTTCGAACCGGTGGTCGCCGGTGGCGGCCGTATAGCGGACCACGGCGTCGGCGATGTCGGCGTTGACGTGGAACGCGGCGGTGCCGGCCGGCCAGTACGCCGAGCCCTCCGAGCCCTCGATGGTCCGCCACGGGAACGCGGCGCCACGCAAGCCGAGCTGGGCGGCCCTCGCGCGGGCCGCCGGCAGGGTGTTCTGACGCCAGCGCAGCGCTTCGGCGACGGCGCCGGGCGAGGTGTAGGTGAGCAGCGGCAGCACGAAGGTCTCGGTGTCCCAGAAGGCGTGGCCGTCGTAACCGGAGCCGGTGAGCCCCTTCGCGGGTATCGCGCGCTGTTCGGCGCGGGCGCCGGCCTGCAGGACGTGGAAGAGCGCGAAACGGACGGCCTGCTGGATCTCCTCGTCGCCCTCCACCTCGACGTCCGCGCGGGCCCAGAAGTCGTCGAGGTACTCCCGCTGTTCGTCGACGAGTCCCGGCCAGCCGCCGTGCTCGGCCGCCGCGAGCGCCGCGTCGGCCTGGTCGCGCAGCGCGGGCAGTGACCGGGTGCTCGACCAGCCGTAGGAGACCAGCTTCTCCAGACGCAGTCGCCGGCCGGGCGCCAGGACGGAGGTGACGGTGAGGCGGGCGACGTCGTCGCTGCTCTCGCTCCTCGTGGTGGTCCGCTCGGGTCCCGCGACGACGTGGTCGGCCGCCGCGGCGACACGCAGGCCGCTGCGCCGGGTGCGGTGCACCAGCCGCAGCCGCTCGCCGGCCGCGAAGTGCTCCTCGCCCTCGAGCGGTGACTCCAGGGCGATCGCGGCCCGTGGGTCGCCGTCGCGGCCGGGCAACTGCTCGTTGGCCACGAGCTCCGACTGGACGACGACCCTGACGCGGCTGTCGACGGCCTCCACCTCGTACGCGACGGCGGCGATCGCCCGCTGGGTGAAGGACACCAGCCGCGTGGAGCGCACCCGGACCGTGGAGCCGGCCGGTGAGGTCCACTCGCAGGTCCGGGTGAGCAGCCCGGTGCGCAGGTCGAGGACGCGTTCGTGGGAGCGCAGCCGTCCGTAGCGCAGGTCGAACGGCTCGTCGTCGACCAGCAGGCGGATGACCTTGCCGTTGGTGAGGTTGATGACCGTCTGGCCGGACTCCGGGTAGCCGTATCCCGCCTCGGCGTAGGGCAGCGGATGCACTTCGTGGACGCCGTTGAGGTAGGAGCCCGGAAGGCCGTGGGGTTCGCCCTCGTCGAGGTTTCCGCGCCAGCCGACATGGCCGTTGGAGAGGGCGAAGACGGACTCGCTCTGCGGCAGTAGATCGAGGTGGAGATCGTTCTCGCGCAGGGTCCAGGGTTCGACGCCGTACGAGGTATGGGTGATCACGCCCGCTCCCCCAGTTCCGCGAGATCCCGTACGACGACGTCGGCGCCGTGCGCGCGCAGGGCGGCGCCCTGTCCGACGCGGTCGACGCCGACGACGTATCCGAAGTGGCCCGAGCGTCCCGCGTCCATGCCGGCCAGCGCGTCCTCGAAGACCGCGGCCTGCGAGGCCTCGACGCCGAGGTCGCGCGCGGCGGCCAGGAAGGTGTCCGGGCGCGGCTTGCCGGGCAGTCCTCGCTCGACGGCGACGACACCGTCGACGCGTACGTCGAAGAGCGACTCCGCGCCGACCGAGCGCAGGATGTCACGGCAGTTGGCGCTGGAGGAGACGACAGCGGTCCGCAGGCCGTGCGCGCGCACCGCCTCGACATAGCGCAGGGTGCCGTCGTACGCCTCGACGCCGCCGCTGCGGATCATCTCCAGCAGCAGGGCGTTCTTACGGTTGCCCAGGCCATGGACGGTCGCCCGGTCCGGTGGGTCCTCCGGCGTTCCCTCGGGCAGTTCGATGCCGCGCGAGGCGAGGAAGGTGCGGACGCCGTCGGCGCGCGGGAGTCCGTCGACGTACTCGTCGTAGTCGTCGTCGTCGAAGGAGCGGAAGCCGTCGCCGTCGCGTTGCCGCAGGAAATCGTCGAACGTCCGTTTCCAGGCGGCCGCATGGACCACGGCGGTCTTGGTGATGACCCCGTCGAGGTCGAAGAGGCAGGCCAGGATTTCTTTGGGAAGACCGAGCTCTGTCATACGACCAGTGTTCCCCGTGGGCCCTCGGCCAGCGGGTGGCGAGCGCCACACCGCCCGGAACGGATACTGGGCCCATGGAATTCGCCGTATTCGGTCAGATGAGGGAGCCCGGCGCCGCATGACCTTCGAGGACCTCCTTCAGCGCGCGGCGTCGCTCGTACGTCCCGGGCGCCGCGCCCTCCTCGGTATCACCGGCAGTCCCGGAGCGGGCAAGACGACGCTCGCCGAACGTCTGGTCCGCGGGCTGAACGGTGACGGACCCGTCTGGGTCGCGCATGTGCCGATGGACGGATTCCATCTCGCGGACGGAGAGCTGGACCGACTGGGCCGCCGTGACCGCAAGGGCGCCCCGGATACGTTCGACGCGGCGGGCTACGCGGCGCTGCTGCGCAGGCTGCGCGAGGACGAGGACGACGTGATCTACGCGCCCGGCTTCGAGCGGACCCTCGAACAGCCCCTCGCCGGCGCCATCCCCGTGCCCCGCACCGCCCGCCTGATCATCACCGAGGGCAACTACCTGCTCCTCCCGGACGATGCCTGGCCACGGGCGAAGGCACAACTGGACGAGGTCTGGTTCTGCGAGCTCGACGAGGCCGAACGCGTGCGGCGTCTCGTCGCCCGCCACGAGGAGTTCGGCAAGGACCGCGAGGCGGCGGTGGCCTGGGTGCTCGGCACGGACCAGCGCAACGCCGATCTGGTCGCCGCGACGCGGGATCGCGCCGACCTCGTCGTAAGGGCGGCGGTCATCGGGGGTGGAGGTCCAGTTCGGGTTCCCCCAACGCATCGCCCGCGGGATCGCCGATCCACACGGTGAACGCCTCGGTGCGGACGGTCAGTTGTGCCGTGGCGCCTTCGAAGGCGGGGGCGAAGGGGCCGCCGGGGCCGTAGCGGACGGCGAACACGTGCAGATCCTCCGGGGCGCCGGGTGCCCGTTCCGCTTCGAGTGCCGTGGAGCTGACGAGGTGGCGCCAGCCCTCGTCCGGGTTGCCGTAGCCGCGCGGGTCGGCCGCCAGGGCGAAGGCCGCCTGCTCCTGGGTCCGCTCCGAGCGGGCGTCGAAATGGTCCACGCTCTCGGTCTCCGGGTGAGTCAGGCGCAGGGCACCTGCGGACGTCACGTCGGCCTCCGCGGTTCTGCGCACCCGGTCCCCGTCGTCCCTCGCGTACGGCAGCCCGGCGAGCAGGTACGGCCGTCCGTCGAGCCGTTCCACCGCGACCGTGACCCACAGGCTGGTGCCGTCCGTCACGTACAGGGACCGCAGATGGCGCAGGACGTGGTCGCGGCCGACGACGGGCTGGGTGACCAGCTTGGCGGTCAGCGCGTCGGTGCGCAGGTCGCGCACGCGGACCTCGCCCATGGGCCGGCACAGCAGGAAGCCGTCGACGACCGGGCCGAAGCCGTGCCGGCGGTTCACCGCGGCGGGCAGACAGTACGTGCCCGCCGCCTCGACCAGCGAGGGGGTCATCCGGTCGTCGAAGGCCACCGAGACCGTACCCGCGCGGAGTTGGTGACGTACCGGATCCTTGGAGGGTGCGCGGTGCCAGCGTGTGGTGTCCTGGACCTGCCACACCAGCATGAAGGCGAAGTGGCCGTCGATGCCGCCGTCCCGGCTGACCGCATGCCGGCCCCACCGGGTGTCCCCTCGGTAGCGGCCGAGGGCGGCGCCGATGCGGTGGCCGAAGTAGCGCAGGCCCAGGACGGACTCGAAGCCGGAATGCTGTTCGCTGTAGCGGGGTCCGCCGTTGTCGTAGCCGCCGACGGTCAGGCGCGCGTCGATGTAGCGGGCGAGCGCGTCACCGTCCTCGGCGAAGATCTCCTCGCCACTGATCCGGTGGGCCTGCGCGAGGAAGGAGAGCGAGATCGGGCCGTAGTTGTTGTCGTACGCGCCGCCGTGCTCCGGGAGCAGCAGCGCGCCACGGTCACGTACGCGGCGGGCCCGGATCTCGTCGACGTACAGGCTCATCGCGCGTGCCCGGACCGACTCGCCGTCAGGGGGCGGGAGATGACGGGCGAGCATCAGGCCTCCGACGACGCACCCGACCGCCTGATTGCCTGCCTCCTGCGGGTTGAAGAAGGTCACCTCGGTCAGCCAGCGCCAGTAGCCGTGCGCCAACTCGGCTGTCTCCTGCCGGAGTTCGTCGTCGGTGATCGAGTCGGTCGTGTCCAGGACGTTGACCGCCTGGAGCAGCGCCCACACGGTGCTCGGCCAGTCGCCGATGGGGTGTGCGCCGGGTTCGAGTACGTAGCGGGCGTACGGTTCACCGGAGTTGCGGCGGCGCAGGTTCGGGTAGCCGGGGTTGTCCTCGGTGAAGACCCGCTCGCGCAGGTGGAACACCAGGCTGCGCAGGACGGCCTTCGGCAGGCGGGGATCCTTGGTGCGCTGCGAGGCGAGGGCCAGCAGTGAGGTGATGCCGAGGGAGGTGTCGCCGATGTCGTCCAGGGCGGCGGGGTGTTCGAGGCTGCCCTCAGGGGTGATGCGGGCCAGGGCCTCCTCGGTGACGGCGGCGAGGACGGCGTCGTAGGCGGCCGGATCGTCGGGAAGGTCATGCAGCGAGCCGCGCTGGTGGGGAAGATGCACCGGAGGTCAGCCCTTCATGCCGGAGGTCGCCAGGCCCTCGACCAGCCTCTTCTGGAAGATGAGGAAGCAGATGAGCGTGGGCAGGAGGGCGAGTGTCGACATGGCGAACATCGCGCTGGGCGCCTCAACCTCTTCGCCGCCGCCGACGGGTACGGCGCCTTCGACTCCGACGTGTCCGTCACCGTGACTCCTCCCCGCCCTGAAGGGTGGGGCTTCTCGCTATGCCGGGTTGGCGTCGCGACGGGCCAGCCCGGCCCGTAGAACGTTGAGAGCGCCCACCGTGTCAGCGTGCGCGTGGTGGTT
>NZ_JBEZKJ010000055.1:0-56477 GCF_040651675.1 Streptomyces sp. NPDC048415
GCTCTGCCCCCCAGACCCCCCTTGTCGCGCTTCGCGCTCGTCCTCAAACGCCGGACGGGCTCGATCACAGCGCCTGGGGGTACGTGAAGAAGCGGTTCGGGTCGTACTGGTGCTTGAGGGCCGTGAGGCGGGTGGCGGCGTCGCCGTAGTAGGCCTTGCGCCAGTTGGTGAGGGTGGGGTCGGTGTAGTTCTGGTACGCGGCGCCCGAGGCGTGGCGGGACATGGCGTTGTGGGCGGTGGTCAGCCAGGACTGGGCGGTGGTGCCGGACGTGCCCGCCTGCCAGGAGGCGATGTACTGGGCGAGCATCCGGGAACGCCGGTGCACGAAGGCCGTGGAGGTGGGGGCCACGCGGTTGACCGCGCCGCCCAGCGCCGTGAGCGCGATGCTTCCCGCGCCGCCCCGGACCGCTGATATCTGGTTCAGGAGTGTCTGGATGCCCGCCGCCGATATCGAGCGGTCGAAGAAGTCCGAGCGGGCCGCGTAGGTCTCACGGCCGAGTGCGCCCTGCGCACTGCGGCCCGGCGTCGAGCCCGGAAGGTGGCATTGGGCGTCCGTCGAGAAGGACGAGCAGCCCGCGTAGACCTCCATCGACTCCTCGTACGAGCGCTTCTTGAGGGAGACGCTGCGCGCGGGGGAGCCGATCCGGTCGGCCAGGCGGTCCACGGCGTTCTGGAGTTCGCCGTACGTGCCGAGGGAGAAGGCGGCGACGGAGACGGTGGGAGTGCCGCCCGCCGCGTTCGCGAGGTGGCACGAGGACCAGATCTCGTCGGGCTGGTCCGGGCCCCACTCCTGCCAGGCCTTCATCACGGCGGCGGCCTTGGCCCAGGGCCAGCTCATGTACGCGGAGACGGCCTGCGGCGCCGGATGGGTCCTGAAGCGCAGTTCGGTGACGACGCCGAAGTTGCCGTTGCCGGCGCCGCGCAGCGCCCAGAACAGGTCCTTGTTCTCGGTGGCGTTCGCGGTGAGTTGTCTACCGTCCGCCGTGATCAGGGTCGCCTGGGTCAGGCTGTCGCACGTCAGGCCGTACGCCCGTGACACCACCCCGTGGCCGCCGCCGAGAGTCAGCCCGGAGACGCCCACGGTGGGGCAGGAACCGGCGGGTATGGTGACGCCCTTCGCGGCCAGCGCGCGGTAGACGTCGATCAGCTTGGAACCGGCGCCCACGACCGCCTCGTTGGCGCTCGCCCGGATCTTGTTCAGCTTGGAGACGTCGATGACCAGACGGCCGTCCCCGGAGGACCAACCGGCGTAGGAGTGGCCGCCGTTGCGGATCGACACCTTGACGCCGTGGGCGCGGGCGTACTCCATCGTGGTGCGGATGTCGTCCGCGTGGGCGACGTACGCGACGGCGGCGGGCTTCAGGCTGTCGAAGCGGGTGTTGTAGAGCTGGTGGGCGGCCGGCCAGGTGTGGTCGCCGGGGCGGACGAGAGCGCCGTCCAGCTGCCTGGACAGGGCCGCCCAGTTCGCCGCGGCGCGGACGCTGGTGGTCGCCGTGCGTATCGGCGTGCCCGTCGTCTCGGTGGCGGCGGAGGCCTTGGTGCCCCCGCTGTCGCTGCCGTTGCACGCGGACGTCGCCGCCGCGAGTGCGGCGGTGACTCCGCCGATGAACATACGCCGTTGCATGTGCGCCTCCCCTGGGTTCCGTGGAACGAGACGGACACCCGGGCCCAAGGGTTCCATGCGCGAAAGCCACAGAACTGCTACAGCGACGAGAGTCACAGAGGTGCGCGGGCGGAGGCGTGAAAGAACCCATTCCGCCGTGGATTACCCCCCGTGGCCCTCCGCGTCCGCGCGGGCCAGGCTGCGGGCTCGGCGGGCCGGGCCCCTCCAGCCGCAGGTGCAGCGGGCCACGCAGAAGCGGCCCTGTTCGACCGTCGTCGTGCGATGTTGCGGGGAGGAGCCGGTCTCGTCCTGGTGCGCCACGCCGACAACGTTACCCAAGGCAAGTGAACGGGATGCCGCCGCGTGACGGGCGCCCCTACTCGTCGTTAACCGGAACGACAGGGAGGGCCCGGACGGACCGGCTGGGGGTCGGCAGGCGATGGTGGCGCAGGAGGAAGGGCAAAGAAGGAGCGGCCGGCTCGTCGTCTTGGCCGTGGCGGCGGGGCTGCTGGCCTGTACCTGTGCCACGGGGTGCTCCGGCGGCGGGGCCGCCGCCGAGGACGCCCGCGCCAGGTCCGATTCCGTCGAGGTGCTGCACCACGCCGCCGCCACGTTGGCGCACGCGGGCAGCGCGAAGGCCCGTACGTCCATGGAGATGGCCACCGGAGGAACGCGGGTCACCATCCGGGGGCAGGGCGTGTACGACTTCAGGAAGCAGACCGGGCAGTTCAAGGTGCTGCTGCCGGAGGACCCGGCCGGTACGGACGAGCACCGGCCGATCACCGAACTCCTCACCCCGGGCGCCCTGTTCATGAAGAACCGCGGCGCCGGCGTGCCCGACGACAAGTGGGTCCGCGTCGACACGGCAGGCCTCTCCGACGGAAACCTGGTGACGGGCGGCGCCACCGACCCGTACGCGGCGGCGGAGTTGCTGCGCGGGGCGCGGACGGCGACGTACGTGGGCAGGACGGAAGTCGCCGGGACTCCGGTGCGGCACTATCGCGGGACCGCCGATCTGGACATCGCGGCGAGCAGTGCGTCGAAGGGGCAGCGGTCGGCGCTGAGGGCGGCGGCGAAAGGGTTCGCCACCGCCGAAGTGCCGTTCGACGCCTACCTCGACGACCAGGGGCGGCTGCGCAAGGTCCGCCACCGGTTCAGTTTTGTCAACGGGCTGCGGAAGGGCACCGTCGCGGTCGCCTCGACGACCTTGCTGTACGACTTCGGGGCCCCCGCCGACGTACGGCTTCCGGCGCGCGGTGACATCTACGCCGGGAAGATCGCGGAGCAGTAGCTTCCCGGGAGAGGCTGGAAATGGCCCTTCCGTGCCATGCGCGGTGTGTAGGCCGCTCCCTACTCTAGGAGTCGGTGACGGCAGGAAGAGGTGATGTACGTGGCTCCGGTCGGCGGTACGGCAGTTCAGGACCACGTGGCCCTCGCCGAGATCGAGCTGTGCGGTGACCTGATCATCGCGGCCTCGGCCGCCCTTGAGGACCGGCTCAGTCTTGAGAGCATCGACGAGGTGCTGAGAGTGGCCGAAGAGCGTTCCCGTGACCGGGGTGGGGAGCAGTAGGCAGCCGGGCCGGGGTCACGTACGGAGCAGTCGGCCGATCGCCTTTGTCGCTTCCTCCACCTTGGCGTCGATCTCGTCGCCGCCCTTGAGGGCCGCGTCCGCGACGCAGTGGCGCAGGTGCTCCTCGAGGAGCTGGAGGGCGAAGGACTGCAGGGCCTTCGTGGACGCGGACACCTGGGTGAGTATGTCGATGCAGTAGACGTCCTCGTCGACCATTCGCTGCAGACCCCGGATCTGGCCCTCGATACGGCGCAGGCGCTTGAGGTGCTCGTCCTTCTGCTTGTGATAGCCGTGGACACCGCGGTCGTGGTCCGTCACGATTTCCTGGGCATCTCCGGCTTCGGAAGGCGTCGTCGCGCCGGCCTCGGTGGTCGTCATGGCGTCCTCCCGCTATCTCATACCCCTGGTGGGTATATGGTATCGAACTTTGCTGGGTATACGGCCCTTGCTCGATGCCGGGACCGGACCCCGTGCTGATCACTGTGCTCGATGGGCGACACTGGGGGACGGCCCATTAGCCGTGGCCGGATGATGCGCCTAGCATCAGCCTGACCTGACCGAAGCACCCCGAGGACCCCAAGTGCGCTTTCGTCTGACCCCCAGGGAGACGAGCTTCTACGACATGTTCTCCGCCTCCGCGGACAACATCGTCACGGGCTCGAAACTCCTGATGGAACTGCTCGGGGCGGACGCCTCCGCCCGGGCCGAGATCGCAGAGCGTATGCGGGCCGCGGAACACGCCGGTGACGATGCGACGCACGCGATCTTCCACCAGCTGAACTCCTCCTTCATCACGCCGTTCGACCGCGAGGACATCTATAACCTGGCCTCATCCCTCGACGACATCATGGACTTCATGGAGGAGGCCGTCGACCTGGTCGTGCTGTATCAGGTCGAGGAGCTGCCCAAGGGTGTGGAGCAGCAGATCGAGGTGCTGGCGCGCGCGGCCGAGCTGACCGCGGAGGCCATGCCGAACCTGCGGACCATGGACAACCTCACCGAGTACTGGATCGAGGTCAACCGCCTGGAGAACCAGGCCGACCAGATCCACCGCAAGCTGCTCGCCCAGCTCTTCAACGGCAAGTACGACGCCATGGACGTGCTGAAGCTCAAGCAGATCGTGGATGTGCTGGAGGAAGCGGCCGACGCGTTCGAGCATGTGGCGAACACGGTGGAGACCATCGCCGTCAAGGAGTCCTGACTTCTTCATGGACACCTTCGCGCTGGTCGTGACCATCCTGGTCGCGCTCGGATTCACGTACACCAACGGCTTTCACGACTCGGCGAACGCCATCGCCACGTCGGTGTCCACGCGGGCGCTGACCCCGCGGGCCGCGCTTGCCATGGCCGCGGTGATGAACCTCGCCGGTGCCTTCCTCGGCAGCGGGGTCGCGCAGACCGTCAGCAAGGGGATCATTCAGACACCCGCGGGCGGCAAGGGGATGGGGATTCTCTTCGCTGCGCTCATCGGGGCGATCGTCTGGAACCTCGTCACCTGGTACTTCGGGCTTCCGTCCTCCTCTTCGCACGCGCTGTTCGGCGGCATGGTGGGGGCGGCGCTCGCGGGCGGTACGGATGTCATCTGGACCGGCGTTCTCGACAAGATCGTCATCCCGATGTTCCTGTCGCCGGTCGTCGGTCTGATCGTCGGCTATCTGGTGATGTGCGCGATCATGTGGCTGTTCCGCAGGTCCAATCCGCACAAGGCCAAGCGGGGGTTCCGTATCGCGCAGACGGTGTCGGCGGCCGGGATGGCGCTCGGGCACGGTCTTCAGGACGCGCAGAAGACGATGGGCATCGTGGTGATGGCGCTCGTCATCGGCGACGTCCAGGGGGCCGACGATCCGATCCCGGTGTGGGTGAAGATCATCTGTGCCGTGATGCTGTCGCTGGGGACGTACGCGGGTGGCTGGCGCATCATGCGGACGCTCGGACGGAAGATCATCGAGCTTGATCCGCCGCAGGGGTTCGCCGCCGAGACGACGGGGGCGTCGATCATGTTCGCCACGGCGTTCCTCTTCAAGGCGCCGATCTCCACGACGCATGTCATCACCTCCGCCATCATGGGCGTCGGCGCGACGAAGCGGGTGAACGCCGTGCGGTGGGGTGTCGCCAAGAACATCGTCCTGGGCTGGTTCATCACGATGCCGGCCGCCGCGATCGTCGCCGCCGCCAGCTTCTGGGTCGTGGATCTGGCGTTCCTGTAGGGGCGGGGTGCGGGTGGCTGGGTGCGGGTCAGGCGGTTTCGCCCCCTCCGCCCTTGCCCGTCCCTCCTTGGGGGGCTCCGCCCCCACACCCCCGCTCCTCAAACGCCGGAGGGGCTGAAATACAACGGCGTAGGGCTGAAATGCAACGCCGTAGCGGCTGAAATAGAAATGAGCGGGCCCGCCCCCGGGAGCCAGGGGCGGGCCCTTCTCGTCCTCGCGGTGGCACCGCCATGCAGCACCGCGAGGGGTTTGGGGGAGGCGGTCCGCTCAGCCGAAGCGGCCGGAGATGTAGTCCTCCGTGGCCTGGACCGACGGGTTGGAGAAGATGCGCTCCGTGTCGTCGATCTCGATGAGCCGGCCGGGCTGCCCGACCGCCGACAGGTTGAAGAACGCCGTGCGGTCGGAGACGCGGGCCGCCTGCTGCATGTTGTGCGTCACGATGACGATCGTGAAGCGCTCCTTGAGCTCACCGATCAGGTCCTCGATGGCGAGCGTGGAGATCGGGTCCAGGGCCGAGCAGGGCTCGTCCATCAGCAGGACCTGGGGCTCCACCGCGATCGCCCGCGCGATGCACAGCCGCTGCTGCTGACCGCCGGACAGGCCCGAGCCGGGCTTGTTCAGGCGGTCCTTGACCTCGTTCCAGAGGTTCGCGCCCTTGAGGGACTTCTCGACGACGTCGTTCAGCTCGGACTTCTTGTACGAACCGTTCAGGCGCAGGCCCGCCGCCACGTTGTCGAAGATGGACATCGTGGGGAAGGGGTTGGGGCGCTGGAAGACCATGCCGATCGTGCGGCGCACCGCGACGGGGTCTATGCCCTGCCCGTACAGGTCCTCGTCGTCCAGGAGCACCTTGCCCTCGACGCGGCCGCCGGGGGTCACCTCGTGCATCCGGTTCAGGGTGCGCAGGAAGGTCGACTTGCCGCAGCCGGAGGGGCCGATGAAGGCCGTCACCGAGCGGGGCTCGACCGTCATCGAGATGTCTTCGATCGCCTTGTGGGCGCTGTAGTAGGCGGTGAGACCGCTTACGTCGATTCGCTTGGCCATGTCAATCACTGCTTCTTTCGCAAAGTTTCAGGTCGCTGATTGGCCGCGTCAGCGGCCCGTCTTGGGGGCCTTCCAGCGCGCGATGCCGCGCGCCGCCAGGTTGAGGATCATGACGAAGGCGATGAGGGCGAGTGCCGCCGCCCAGGCCCGGTCGTAGGCCGCGCCGGAACCGGCGCTGTTCGCGTACTGCTGGTAGATGTACAGCGGCAGCGAGGCCTGCGGGTCCGAGAACGGGTTGGTGTTGATGAAGTTGGTGCCCCACACCAACAGCAGCACAGGAGCGGTCTCACCGGTGATGCGCGCGACCGCGAGCATCACACCCGTGGTGATACCACCGATGGAGGTCGGCAGAACCACCTTGATGATGGTGCGCCACTTCGGGACGCCCAGCGCGAGGGAGGCCTCACGCAGCTCGTTCGGTACGAGCTTGAGCATCTCCTCCGTGGAACGGACCACCACGGGCATCATCAGGATCGACAGGGCGAGCGAGCCGGCGAAGCCGGAGTAGCCCATGTCCAGGATCAGGATCCAGAAGCTGAGGACGAACAGACCGGCGACGATCGACGGGATGCCCGTCATGACGTCGACGAAGAAGGTGACGGCCTTGGCGAGCTTGCCGCGCCCGTACTCGACCAGGTAGATCGCGGTGAGCACGCCGACCGGCACGGCGATCAGGGCGGCGATGCCGACCTGCTCCAGGGTGCCGATGATCGCGTGGTAGATGCCGCCACCGGTCTCGGTGTCGGCGACCACACCCATGGAGTGGGTCAGGAAGTAGACGTCGAAGACCTTCGTACCGCGCTTGACGGTCTCCCAGATCAGGGAGGCCAGCGGGACGACGGCGACCAGGAAGCAGACCCAGACGAGACTGGTCGCGACGCGGTCCTTGGCCTGACGGCGGCCCTCGACGCGCGCGGCGATGCCGTACGTACCGAGGACGAAGAGGATCGCGGCGATCAGGCCCCACTGGACCTTGCTGTCGAGGCCCGCGCCCAGGCCGATGCCCACGGCGACGGCGACGGCGCCCGCGGCGATCGCCCACGGGGACCACTTCGGGAGGCTGGCGCCGCGCAGCGAGCTGGGGCGCTTGTCGGTGACGGGTGCGGTGCTCATGCGTTGGCCCCCGAGTACTCCTTGCGGCTGTTGATGATCATCCGCGCCGCACCGTTGACCAGCAAAGTGATGACGAACAGAACGAGACCGGAGGCGATCAGCGCGTCCTGGCCGAGCGGGGTGGCCTCGCTGAACTTGCTCGCGATGTTCTGCGCGAAGGTGCCGCCGCCCGGGTCGAGCAGGCTGGCGTGGATCTCGAAGGTCGGGGAGAGGACCGTGGCGACGGCCATCGTCTCGCCGAGCGCGCGGCCGAGGCCCAGCATCGAGGCGGAGATCACGCCGGAGCGCCCGAAGGGCAGCACCGACATGCGGATGACCTCCCAGCGCGTGGCGCCGAGGGCCAGCGCGGCCTCCTCGTGCATCTGCGGGACCTGCCGGAAGACCTCACGGCTCACGTTGGTGATGATCGGCAGAATCATGATCGCGAGCAGGATGCCGACGGTGAGCATCGAGCGGGGCGCGCCGCCCTGCCACTCGAAGATGCCGGTCCAGCCGAGGTAGTGGTCGAGCCAGCCGAAGAGGCCGTTCATGTGCGGTACGAGGACGAGGGCGCCCCAGAGGCCGTACACGATGGACGGGACGGCGGCGAGCAGGTCGATCACGAACGCGATGGGGCCGCCGAGCTTGCGCGGCGCGTAGTGCGTGATGAACAGGGCGATGCCGACGGCGACCGGGACCGCGAGGGCCATGGCGATGACCGCGGAGACCACCGTGCCGAAGGCCAGGACCGCGATGCCGAAGGAGGCCGGTTCGAGGTTGGTGTTCCACTCGAACGTGGTGAGGAAGTTGCCGTGGTCCTTGCTGATCGCGTTGGCGGCGCGATAGGTGAGGAAGGCCGCGATGGAGGCCATGATCACCAGCAGGAAGATGCCGGAGCCGCGCGAGAGACCGAGGAAGATCCGGTCTCCGGGGCGGGTGGCGCCGCGACCGGCGCGCTTCTGCTCGGCCACGGAAGGCTGGGGGGTGGGGGGAGGCGCTTCAGTGTTCTGTGTCGATATGTCCATCAGGATTCTCCGGTCTGCGGAGCCGTAAGGGGTGGCGGCTCCAGGCGGCGGTGCACCGGACGGTGCGGCCCGCCTCGGTGAGGCGGGCCGCACACTCAGGTCAGCTCAGGTTCGAGACAGTCGTGCGGACCTTGGAGATGATCTCGGCGGGGATCGGCGCGTACTTGGCGTCGGTCAGCAGCTTCTGACCGTCCTCGCTCGCGATGTAGGTGAGGAAGGACTTGGTGGCGGCCAGGGTGTCGGCCTTGTTGCCCTTCTCGCACACGATCTCGTAGGTGACCAGGGTGAGCGGGTAGGCGCCCTCCTCGGTCGGCTTGTAGTTCAGGGACAGCGACAGGTCGCTGCCGGTGCCGGCGACCTTGGCGGTCGAGATGGCCTTGGTGGCGTTCTCGACGCTGGCCTTGACCGGGGTGGCGGCGCCCGTCTTGAGGTCGACGGTGCTGATGCCGTCGGCGGCGTACGAGAGCTCGAAGTACGAGATCGCGCCCGCGGTCTGCTTCACCTGCTGGGCGAGGCCGGAGGAGCCCTGGGCGGACTGGCCGCCCTTGGCCTGCCAGGCCTTGCCGCCGGAGTAGGTCCAGTCGGACGGGGCGACGGCCTTCAGGTACTTGGTGAAGTTGTCCGTGGTGCCGGAGTCGTCCGAGCGGTGGAACGTCTGGATCTTGGTGCTGGGGAGCTTGGCGCTCGGGTTCAGCTTCGCGATCGCCGCGTCGTTCCACTTCGTGATCTTGCCGTTGAAGATCTTGGCGAGAGTGGAGGCGTCCAGGGTGAGGTTGTCCACGCCCGGCAGGTTGTAGCCGATCGCGATGGGGCCGCCGACCATGGGCAGGTCGATGGCCGCGTTGCCGCCGCACGCCTTCTTGGCGGCGGTGACCTCTTCGGGCTTCAGCGGGGAGTCCGAACCGGCGAACGCGGTCTGGCCCTGCGTGAACGCGGTGACACCGGCACCCGAACCCGTCGGGTTGTAGTTGATCTGCACGTTCTTGCAGGCCGCGGTGAACTGCTTCACCCAGGCGTCGATCGCGTTCTTCTGAGCGGAAGAGCCGGAGGCCTGCAGCTGCCCCTTGGCGTTGTCGCACTTGATGGCGCTGTTGTTGCTGGCCGTGGCCGAGCTGCCGCCACCGTTGCTCTTGCCGGTGTCGTCCGAGCCGCACGCCGTGAGGGCCAGGGCGCCGGAGACGGCGACAGCACCGAGCGAGAGGGCGCGAAGCCGGTTCGTGCGCTGAAGCTTCACTTTCGGGAGTTCCTTCCAGGAGCCGCCGTCTGGTGGCGGCGTGCGAGGGTCGGTGTAACGCGGAAGCCACATCCAAGAGGCGCTCCGCACCGGGTAAGGCCGAAAGTAGGCAGAACAGGTGAAGGCGCCGAAGGGCGTAAGTGAACGGGGGGTGAACCCCTGAGGGCGGTGCGGTGAGGTAACGGAACGCTTACGTCGAGGACACGGGGACATTCCATTATTTGTGACTGGTTGCGCGGTTCGCCGCGCCCTTGACGGGGTGCCGGTCTCAGGCCGTGTGCAAGGTGCTCAGCAAGGCGTTCACCAGGGTGCGGTCCGGTGGATGAGTCAGGCAGCGGCGGGCGTTTGTGGGGGAAAGCCACATTATGCGGTCCACCTCGCGGTTCGGCCGGAAAACGCCGTCCGTCGCCTCGGCCGCCCAGTAACGGACCTCCTTGAGCCGGCCGCCGACGAGATAGCGGAGGGTGGGGAGAGCGGCGCCCGGGACAGCGACGTACCCCGTCTCCTCCGCGACCTCGCGGATCGCCCCGGCAAGGGGGTCCTCGCCGCGTTTCAGCTTGCCCTTCGGGTGCGACCAGTCGTCGTACTTCGGCCGATGGACGAGACAGATCTCCAGCTCGCCGCCGACCGGCGAACGGCGCCACAGGACGCAGCCCGCCGCGTGGATGGTGTCGTCGGCCATGGGGCCTCCCTCACGGGGTGCGTACGGCTTCCTTCTGCCAGGCCTGGTGGAACGCGAACCGTGCCGCCTCGACCTCGTGCCGCTGGTCGGCGTGGAGCACACCGAGCGCGTACGCGGTGGCCGGCGCGATACGCGGGGTGCGCGCCGCGGACGCCGCGGCCGACGCCGCCTCCGACGCGTCCCGGTGCCGGTTGAGGGCCTGGCCCGCGCCGAGGAGTCGTACGTCGACGGGGTCGTCCCCGACGTAGAGCACCTCGCGGGCGTAGCGGTGCAGCCGGAGCAGCAGGCGGACCTGGTGCCAGGGGGCGTCCTGCGGATGGGGCGCGGTGTCGGCGGAGAGGCCGTGCACGAGGGCCTCCGCGTTGTAGGGGTGACCCGCGGTGACCAGCGGCAGCGCGGTGACGGCGTCGGTGAGCCGGTCCTGCGCGGCGGCGGCCAGTGGGCGCAGGTCGATCGCGCTCGCCGCCGGGGTGAGCGGGACCTCGCTGGCGAGGACGGCGACGCTGTCGGCGACGGCGTGGAAGCGGGAGGAACCCAGCGCCTGGAGAGCTGCCGAGTGAGCCCTTGTACGGGCGAGGGTGAGCTGGCGGTCCAGGAGGGCGCCCGCTTTCGCGGCGCCCACGGTCAGGTTGCCGGACGGTTGAGTACGTGAGCCGGCCGGTTCCGCTGACTGCCCCTGTGCGGGGAAGGCGGCTGACCCCGAGAGCCGGTTCAGCGCCCCCAGCAGCCGCTCCAACCGCCCTCCGTACGCGTGTTCCCTGGCCAGCGTGCCCGACAGCCAGGCCAGTTCCGGGCGCATGCTCTCCGACCAGTCCGCGTCCAGCAGGGGACGGAAGGTGTGGAGGCTGCCGCTGATGCGGCGGGCCGAGCGGCGCAGGGCCCGGGCCGCGTCGACGGACTCCTGGGAGCCGTTCTCCACCGCTCGCGGCTTCGTCCGGACGGGGGGACCCCCGTCGCCACCGGTCTCCCGGTGCTGGCGCAGCGCACGGAGGAACTCCGTTGCCTGGGTCCGCAGATAGCCCGCGAGGGCGTCACCGCAGACCGGCCCGGCTGTGGGGTCGGTGGGGGGATCAAGGTGCTGCTGTGCCACGCCGGCGCCTCCGGGCGTCTATGAGCATCTCCTGGACGTTCCGCAGGGGCTGGCCGTCCGCGTCGGTCGCGTGCCGGGTCCACTCGCCGTCGGGGCCGAGGTGCCAGGAGGCGGTGGTGTCGGACATGCCGGTCTCGAGGAGCCGGTTGAGGGCTGCCCGGTGAGCGGGGTCGGTGACCCTGACGAGGGCCTCGATCCGCCGGTCGAGGTTGCGGTGCATCATGTCGGCGCTGCCGATCCACACCTCGGGTTCGCCGCCGTTTCCGAAGCCGAAGACGCGGGAGTGCTCGAGGAAGCGGCCGAGGACGGAGCGGACCCGGATGTTTTCGGACAGGCCCGTGACGCCGGGGCGGACCGCGCAGATCCCGCGCACCCACACGTCGACGGGCACCCCGGCCTGCGAGGCGCGGTACAGCGCGTCGATGATCGCCTCGTCCACCATCGAGTTGACCTTGATGCGGACATGGGCGGGGCGTCCGGCGTTGTGGTGCTGGACTTCCTTGTTGATCCGCGAGATCAGGCCGTCGCGCAGGGACTTGGGGGCGACCAGGAGCCGGCGGTAGGTCTCCCGGCGCGAGTAGCCCGACAGCCGGTTGAAGAGGTCGGAGAGGTCCGCGCCGACCTGCGGATCGGCGGTGAGCAGCCCCAGGTCCTCGTACAGGCGGGCGGTCTTCGGGTGGTAGTTGCCCGTGCCGACGTGGGAGTAGCGGCGCAGGGTGTCGCCCTCCTGCCGTACGACGAGCGACAGCTTGCAGTGCGTCTTCAGGCCGACCAGCCCGTACACCACATGGCAGCCGGATTCCTCGAGCTTCCTGGCCCACTTGATGTTGGCCTGCTCGTCGAAGCGGGCCTTGATCTCGACGAGGACGAGGACCTGCTTGCCCGACTCGGCGGCGTCTATCAGCGCGTCCACGATGGGCGAGTCGCCCGACGTGCGGTACAGCGTCTGCTTGATGGCGAGCACATCCGGGTCGGACGCGGCCTGCTCCAGGAACGCCTGCACGGAGGTGGAGAAGGAGTCGTACGGGTGGTGCAGCAGGACGTCGCGCTCACTCAGGGCGGCGAAGATGTCGGGCGCGGACGCCGACTCGACCTCCGCGAGATCGCGGTGGGTGCCCGCGATGAACTTGGGGTACTTCAGCTCGGGCCGGTCCAGGCCGCCTATGCCGAAGAGGCCCGTGAGGTCCAGGGGACCCGGCAGCGGGTACACCTCGGCCTCGGAGATCTTCAACTCCCGTACCAGCAGGTCGAGTACGTACCGGTCGATGGACTCCTCGACCTCCAGGCGCACCGGCGGCCCGAAGCGGCGCCGCATGAGCTCCTTCTCCAGCGCCTGGAGCAGGTTCTCGGCGTCGTCCTCCTCGACTTCCAGGTCCTCGTTCCGGGTGAGACGGAAGGTGTGGTGCTCCAACACCTCCATACCCGGGAACAGCTCCTCCAGGTGGGCCGCGATCACATCCTCGATGGGGACGTAACGGTTCGGCGAGGCCTCCAGGAAGCGGGAGAGCAGCGGCGGGACCTTGACGCGCGCGAAGTGCCGGTGGCCGGAGACGGGGTTGCGGACCACGACGGCCAGGTTGAGCGAGAGACCCGAGATGTACGGGAAGGGGTGCGCGGGGTCGACCGCCAGCGGGGTCAGCACCGGGAAGATCTGGTGCCGGAACAGCGTGAAGAGGCGGGCCTGCTCCTTCTCCGTCAGCTCGCTCCAGCGGACCAGGTGGACGCCCTCCTCCGCGAGCGCGGGGGCGACGTCCTCCTGGTAGCAGGCCGCGTGCCGGGCCATGAGCTCGCGCGAGCGGGCCCAGATCATCTCCAGGACCTCGCGGGGCTGCAGCCCGGACGCGGACTTGGTGGCCACGCCGGTCGCGATACGGCGCTTCAGACCCGCCACCCGGACCATGAAGAACTCGTCCAGGTTGCTGGCGAAGATCGCCAGGAAGTTGGCGCGCTCCAGGAGCGGGGTGTCCGGGTCCTCGGCGAGTTCGAGGACCCGCTCGTTGAACGCCAGCCAGCTGCGTTCCCGGTCCAGGAACCGGCCCTGCGGCAGGGTGACGCCGTCCTGCACCGTGTCCTCGTACGCGTCGAGATCGGCATCGAGGTCGGGCTCGAGGTCGGAGACGTTCGCCGCCACCGTGTGCGGGCGGTGGGCGGTCAGGGAGCCGACGGAGGGCTGCGGGTGCTGGACCGGTGCCTGGGCGCTGGGCTGGTTCATGGAGCCATTCTTCCGCGCCGGGAGCGGGACCGGCGCGTCGGAGAGGGCGGGGGGCAGCGCCGCGAGGCGGATGTTCCCGTTCCGAGCGGCGCGGGTGGGCGTCCTCGCCGTAGTCGGCGAGGACTCGTTCTCCGACGACGGCTCCTGGTCCGGCGGAGGCGACGGCTCGGGCACGGCGGGCTTCATTGCTTGAGCGTCGCAAGGTCACCTGAATCGATGGTTACGGCGACATGACGTGCGGGACACCGAGGGGCGGCTCCCGGACGTCGGCCACGTCCGGGAGCCGTGTACGCACCCACCCCCGCGGGATGCCTACCGATCAGGGGGTACGGCGGCGCAGCAGCTGGTTCAGCGCGGCCCGTCCGGTGACCGTGTCCGCGGGCCGCAGGCTCGGCCGGTACTGGTCGAGGACGTCGTAGAGGGCCAGCATCGCGACGAAGGCCACGCCCGCCGCGGGCAGGGCCTTCCCGATGACCAGGCCCGCGAGCGCGCCGAGGGCGAGCCCGGCGAGGACGTGGGCAACGGCGGCCGGCCTGGTGGAGACGAAGGTGCCCGAGCTGTACCAGTCGCCGACGAGGCCCACGGTGGCGAGCAGTGCGGCGCCCCAGAGCAGCGGGGCCGTGCGGTGCAGGCGCAGGACACTCCAGGGCAGGCCCTGGACGGCGGGTGCGCTCATACGGCGCCTCCCTTCACGACGGTGCCGGTCCGGCGCTCGAGCACCCGGAAGGCGACGAGGACCACCACGGCCGTGACGGCGAGGGTGAGGGCGGTAGCCGTGAGCTGGAGAGGCCAGTAGTGGGAGTAGGGGTGCATGTCGCTGTAGAAGCGCACGATGTGCTGTTCGTCGAGCGTGGCGCGACAGTCCTTGGTGGCGGTCCAGTACTCGGCGCAGTCGGGGACCGGCACGTGGGCACCGCTGGAGGTGACCGCGCCGTAGGAGACGACGGGGCCGCCGAACCACGGGCCGTCCTCGAGGGAGGTGGTCACCGTGACGGTCGGCCAGAAGTACCCGCGAAACCAGCTGAGCCCGAAGCCCACGGCCGCGGTGAGCGCGACGGTGGCGGCCAGCGCGGGCAGCGAGCGGCGCAGCAGCAGGCCTGTGAGGACGCCCGCGGCCAGCCCGAAGAGGGTCAGGGCGACGGTGGTCGGGCCGTTGGCCTGGAAGACCAGGATGTCGTTCCAGCCCAGGACGTCGGCGCGGCGGCCCTCGGCCCACAGCAGGTGGTGCAGCAGCACCAGGAGGGAGGTGCCCGCCGTGAGGAGGGTGGCCGGGACGACCAGGGTGGCGGCGAGCCAGCGGGCGGGACTCAGCGACTGGGTCCAGGCGAGCTGCGCCGTGCCGGTCTCCAGCTCGCGGCCGGTCAGCGTGGCGCCGGCCCACGCGGCGACGAGCAGGGGCAGGAAGGTCACGACGTACGAGGCGTAGTGCAGGACGTCCTTGTAGGCGAGGTACGCGTCCTGGTCGTACGAGCAGGAGTAGTCGCACGCCTTGAGGCGCTGGTACGCGGCGGCCGCCGGCTGCGCGAGCCATCCGTAGCCCCACACCATGAGGACCAGGGCGGCGAGGACCACTCCTGTCCAGAGGAACAGTGCGGGGCGGTGCAGCCGCAGGATCGTGCGCGCCGTGGCGAACGGGGCGGGCGCCGCCCGGCGGCCGGTGGCGGTGAGGGCGGTCATACGGCGGGCTCCTGGGCCAGGGTGCGGGCGGGGTCGAGGATCAGCGCGGGCGCTTCGGGGTTGCGCAGGTGTGCCAGGAGCAGTTCCTCCAGCGAGGGCGCGGTGGCGCGGGCGCCTGTGGGCAGCGGGCCCCGCGGGCGTATCAGGGCGGTCAACTGGCGCCCCGTCGTGCGGGATTCGACCACCGTGTGCGGGGCGAGATCGCGGACAGGGCCGGTGGTCAGGGTGTGCGCGGCCAGCACGTCGTCCAGGTCGCCGGCGAGGCGCACCCGGCCGCCGCCGATCAGCAGCAGGTAGTCGCAGCAGCCCTCCAGTTCGGCGACGACGTGCGAGGACATCACGACCGTCGTGCCGTACTGGGCGGCCTCGGCCATCAGCACGCCCATCAGCTCGTGCCGGGCGAGCGGGTCCAGGTCGGCCATCGGTTCGTCCAGGAGCAGGAGTTCGGCCCGTTTGCCGAGCGCGAGGGCGAGTGCGACGCGGGTGCGCTGGCCGCCGGAGAGGGAGCGGATCCTCGCCTTCGGGTCCAGGCCGCCGGCCTCGTAGGTGACCCGCTCGGCGACCGAGGCGTCCCAGCGGGCCGGGTTGAGATCCTGGCCCAGGCGCAGTGTGGCGGCGACCGTGAGCTGCGGATACAGGGGCTTGTCCTGGGCGACGTACGCGACGCGCTCGCGGGCGGTCGCCGGGTCGGTGCCGAGCACGGTGAGAGAGCCCTCGGTGGGGGCGAGCAGTCCGGCCGCGTGGGCCAGCAGGGTCGACTTGCCCGCGCCGTTCGGGCCGACGACCGCGCAGACCCGTCCGGTGGGCAGCCGGAAGGAACAGTCGCGCAGCGCCCAGCCCCCTCGCCGCCCGAACCGCTTGCCCAGCGCGGCCGCCTCGATGGCGGTGTCGGTCATTCCTGGTCTCCCTTGAACTGTTCATCGAGTACGGCGGTGAAGAGTGCCGCCACGTCGTCGTGGTCGAGCCCGGCCTCGCGGGCCCTGGCCGCCCAGGCGTCCAGCTCGGCACGGAGCGGCGAGTCGGCAGGGGTGGCGCCCAGCGAGCGCTTCACGAAGGTGCCGAGGCCGCGCCGGGCCTCGACCAGGCCCTCGCGCTCCAGCTCCCGGTAGGCCTTCAGGACGGTGTTCGGATTGATCGCGGTGGCCTCCACCACCTCGCGGGCCGTGGGGAGCTTGTCGCCCGGCTCCAGCAGGCCCAGGCGCAGAGCCTGTTTGGTCTGCTGGACGATCTGGACGTAGGTGGCGACACCGCTGCGCCGGTCGATGCGGTACTCGACCACTCGGACAATCACCCTTTCACTAATTGAGTAGTGAAAGGGTGGTGCAAGATGGTGGCCGGAGTCAAGAGAGATTCGCGGCGGGCGTCCGCGATGTGTGGGGCTTTGAGATTCGTGGGCCGATGTGTGAACCGATCGGCCGGGCTCGTCCGATGAGGGTGTGTGAGGGAAACGAGAAGCGACGGGGAGCTGCTGCGGGCCATCGCGGCGGACGGGGACCGTCGCGCCTTCGAGGAGCTGTACCGGCGGTATGCGCCGTGGCTGACCGCCCGGCTGCGCGGCCGGTGCGCGGACGCCGGGGTGGTCGACGACGTCGTCCAGGAGACGTTCCTCGCCGTATGGCGCGGCACGGCTCGCTACCGCGAGGAGGGCGACGCGGCCGGCTGGCTGTGGCGCATCGGCTCGCGCCGGCTGGTCGACGCGCTGCGCGGCGACGGGGCGCGCGGCCGCATGCGGCAGGCGCTGGCCCGCCTGCGACACCGCGACGAGGCCTCCGCGGAGGAGCGGGTCCTCGCCGGGGTCGAGCACGGCGACCTCGCGGGCGCGCTGACCAGGCTCTCGCCCGAACTCCGGGCGGTCCTGCAGGCCACGGTGATCGACGGGCTCAGCACCCGGGAAGCGGCCGTCCTGCTCGGCATTCCGCCGGGCACGGTCAAGACGCGGGCACTGCGTGCGCGCAAGCAGCTGCGGGAGGCGTTGGCATGAGCGGTGACAGTCGTACGACGTGGCATGTGCCGCAGGAGGACCTCCGGGCGTATGCGCAAGGGGAGTTGGCCCCACCGATGCTGTGGTCCGCCGACACCCACCTCGCCGCGTGCGCGCGCTGCCGGGAGGCGCTGGCCGCGGTGAGCGATCCGCTCGCGCTGGACGCGGGATGGGAGCGGCTCGACGCCGAGCTGGACGTCCCGCGACCGGGCCTCGTCGAGTCGCTGCTGGTGCGGATCGGCGTCGCCGATCACACGGCGCGGCTGCTCGCGGCCACCCCCGTGCTGCGCGCCTCCTGGCTGGGCGCGGTCGTCGCCGTCCTGATGATGACCGTGGTGGCGGCCTACTCCATGCGGGTCGCGACCTCGCCCAGCTTGTTCCTGGCCCTCGCACCGCTGCTCCCGCTCGCCGGGGTCGCGCTGTCGTACGGGCCCGCGCTCGATCCCACCTATGAGATGGCGGTCGTCTCACCGACCCACGGCTTCCGGCTGCTGATGATCCGTACGGTCGCGGTGCTGACCGTCGGTCTGGGTCTGAACGGCCTCGCGACCCTCGCCCTGCCCTCCTACGGTCTGCGCGCGCTGGCCTGGCTGCTGCCCGCGCTCGCCCTCACCGGGACCGGGCTCGCACTGACCCCCCGGCTGGGGCCCGTCCTCGCGCCCTCCCTGGTGGGCGGCGCCTGGGTCGCGCTGCTGGTCGCGGCGCAGGCGACGGCCGAGGGCCACGGGACGCTCGCCCCGTTCACTGCGGCGGGCCAGGGCGTCGCCGCGGCGGTAGCGGCCCTCGCCACTGGCCTGCTCTATCTCGTACGGGACCGGTTCGACGCGTCCCGCCTCCCCTTCACCGACTTCTCCGAGGGAGGCGCCGGATGACCGCTGCGCCGGCCCGGCCTTCCGGCAGGGCGTGCTGTATGACCGCCGCGCCGGCCCGGCCTTCCGACAGGGCGTGCTGTATGACCGCCGCGCCCGCCCGGCCTCCCGACAGGGCGTGCTGTACGACCGCCGCGCCCGCCCGGCCTTCCAACAAGGCGTGCTCTATGACCGCCGCCCCTGACCGACCTTCCGACAGGAGCGCCGGATGACCGCCGCCCCTGACCGTCCCTCCGACAGGAGTGCCGCTCGTATGATCCCCACCGTCTCCGCCTCCGGCCTGACCCTCCGTTTCGGCGGGACCGTCGCGCTCGACGACGTCTCCGTGCGGCTCGGCCAGGGAGTCACCGGGCTGCTCGGGCCCAACGGCGCGGGCAAGACCACCTTGCTGCGGGTGCTCGCCACCGCGGTGCCCGCCGACCGGGGCGCCTTCACCGTCCTCGGGCACGACCCGAGTACGACGGCCGGCCGCCTGGACGTGCGGCGCGCACTCGGCTATCTGCCGCAGACACCCGGCTTCCACCAGGATTTCTCGGCCTTCGAGTTCGTCGACTACGTGGCGATCCTCAAGGAACTGACGGACCGGACAGCCCGGCACCGGGAGGTGCGGCGCGTCCTGGAAGCCGTTGATCTGTCCGACGTACGGGGCAAGCGCATCAGGAAGCTGTCGGGCGGCATGCGTCAGCGGGTCGCGCTGGCCGCCGCGCTCGTCGGCGACCCCGGCTTCCTCGTTCTCGACGAGCCGACCGTCGGCCTCGACCCCGAACAGCGCATGCGTTTCCGCGAGTTGATCGCCCAGGCGGGCGAAGGCCGGACGGTGCTGCTGTCCACCCACCAGACCGAGGACGTCGCGATGCTCTGCCACCGCGTGATCGTCATGGCCCGCGGCCGCGTCCGCTTCGAGGGCACCCCCGCCGAGCTGACCGCGCGAGCGGCCGGCCGGGTGTGGAGCAGTACGGAGCGGGACCCCGGCGCGAGAGCCGGATGGCGTACGGGCACGGGCACCTTCCGCAATGTCGGCGACCCGCCCGAAGCCGCCGAACTCCTCGAACCGACCCTGGAGGACGGCTACTTGCTCACCCTGGACGGCGAGCCCGCGGAGGTGGCGGCGTGATCCCCACCGCGAGCACGCTCCTGGAGGCGGCCCCCACGGGGGTGGAGCCGCCCGCCGAGGTCAGGGTGTCCAGGACGGCGGCGGTCCTCGCCCTCGCCCGCTTCGAGGCACGCGAACTGCTCATGCAGATCCCGGTGTTCGTCTTCCTCACCCTGTACGTCGGCTACACCGGCTGGACCCTCTTCTCCGGCGGGGAAGGCATGGACGACTACCCGGTCCTGCAGAACGTCGACCGGGCCACCCAGAGCGCCCCCATGCTCCTCGGCATCGCCCTGCTGGTCTGCGTCAACCGTGCCGTGATGCGCTCACGCCGACAGTCCACCGACCGCCACTTCGACGTGCTGGTCATGGAGCCCTGGCGGCGCACGGTGGCGCACGCGCTGTCCGTCGTGCCGTTCGCCGGGGTCACCGCGCTCGTGGTCGCCTTCCAGTTCGGCTGGTCGGCGCTGAAGCCGGGCGCCGTCGGCCACGGTTCGCTCGCCGAACTGGCCGTGGGCCCGCTGGTGATCCTTCTGTCCGGTGTCCTCGGCGTCCTGCTCGCGCGGCTGATCCCGCGCGGCTTCATCGCGCCGCCCTTCGTGATCGGCGCCTATGTCGTCACCGTCCTCGTGTCCGCGTCCACCCGTGGAACGCACTGGGTGCGCTGGCTCGCGCCGGCCGTCTCCGACGAGGGCGCCGACCCGTTCCCGTCCGATCTGCTGGGCCGCCCGGCGGCGTGGCACGCGCTGTATCTGACGGGGCTCGTGATCCTGCTGCTCTGCGTCGCCGTGCTGATAAACGGCGGCCGTACGCGCATCGTCATGGCGGTGACCGCGGTCGCTCTCGCCGCGACGGCCGTCGGTGTGGCCGGGCAGTCCCCGGGCGACTCGGCCGGGCTGACGGCGGCCCGCGACAAGGCGTCCGTCAGCCCGCAGAAGGTCCAGTCGTGCGTCGCCCACGGCAGATCGACGTACTGCGCCTACCCCGAGTGGACCGGCCTCACCGCCGACTGGGCCGAGGTCGTCGGCCGCGCCCAGTCCCTCGCGGGCGGCGCGGGCGGCGGTGCGCGGCTGACCGTACGACAGCGGGTCGACGCCCGCTACGGCCTGGACGGCGACGCCGCGCTCGAACCGTCCACCACGCCGGGCGCGGTGACCGTCGGCACGCGTTGGGGCGGCAACCGCATCCCCGAGTTCGCGGTCGGCGTCGCCTCGGTCCTGGTGACGGGTGACGAGAAGTCCGCCGGAGAGATGTGCGACGCCCGGATGGTGACGACCATGTGGCTGGCGCTGAGCACCCAGCCCGACCCGATGAAGGCGCTCCGCGACGTCCGTCTCGACGACAGCGTGGAGGGCTCCGCGATCGTGCTCGCTCCTACGGACAGTCTCTCCATGAGCGGGCAACAGACCCAGATTGTCCGGGAGTTGCTTCAGAAGCCGCGCTACAGCGTCACCGCCAAGGTGAAGGCTCACTGGACGGAGCTCACCTCCCCGAAGACGTCCACGGCGCGGGTCGCTCAGCTGTTGGGGGTTCCGGCCGGGGGCAAGGGAGCGGCAGCGGAGAGCGCCTCGTGCGAACAGTGACCGCGCCCGACACCGCTACGCCGACCGGGAGGCCGGCGTACGCCGTGGTCCGCGCGCTGGTGCGGCCCGTGTGGCGCACGGTGCCCTGGTGGGCCCTCGCGGTGGGCGCCGGGCTGGGATTGCTGCTGGCCGGCATCCCGCGGCTGCTGCCGGCCCCGCCCGACGCGTGGCTCTGCCTCAACCTGCTGCGGGCCGCCGCGCTCGCCTTCGGACTTGGCCTGGCGTTCCTGCTGGACGACCCGGCCCGGCACACCACGGCTGTCGTGCCGACCCGGCGTCCCGTGCGCATCGGCCTGCGGGTGGCGTTCGTCGTCCCGTTCGCCGTGCTGTGGTGGACGGCCGCGCTGCTTCTCATACCGGGGCGGGCGCGGCCCCCGGTGGGCGCGGTCAGCCTGGAGGCGGCGGCCACCGCTCTTCTCGCCCTCGCGGCCGCGGCTGTGGCCGTGCGGCTCACGCAGGTGACCGAACCGGGGATCACGCTGGCGGCCGGACTGCTGCCCACCGCGCTTGGCCGCGGCCCTGCTGCTGCCCGACCGCTGGACGCTCGTCGCGGCGGCGACCGACCCGCGCTGGGACGGCGCCCATGTCCGGTGGGCGGTGCTGTTGGTCGTCGCGGCGCTGGTGGGGGCATACTCCACCGCGGAGCCCGCACGTCGGCGCCGGCCGCGCCGGAGAAGCGGTTAGGGCCTGCCCGGCGGATCAGGTCGCAGGGAAGCAACGGTTCCTGTCGGCGCGCGGGTGAGCGGGGCTTGGTGCGTGCAGTTGCAAGGCGGGGGAGGGAGTCGACGCGATGGGGGTCCCCCGCGCGAGCAGGGAAGCAACGGTTCCTGTCGGCGCGCAGGTGAGCGGGGCTTGGTGCGTGCAGCTGCAAGGCGGGGGAGGGAGTCGACGCGATGGGGTCCCCCCGCGCGAGCGAAGCCGGGCGTGGGTCGGCAACCGACGACATCGCGGATGAGGGCCTGCCCGCGCGTGCGAAGTCGGGCGTGGGGGAGTCGGCAACCGACGACAACGCGGATGAGGGCCCGCCCGCGCGTGCGAAGCCGGGCGTGGGGGAGTCGGCAACCGACGACAACGCGGATGAGGGCCCGCCCGCGCGAGCGAAGCCGGGCGTGGGGGAGGGCGTGCCAAGCCCCGCGTCCGCGGCGTGACCCGCGGGACGCTAGGACTCCGTGCGGTACATCAGGTCCGTCTCGTGGGTGAAGAAGCCGAGTCGTTCATACACCGTGACGGCCGCCTTGTTGTCGGCGTCGACGTACAGCATCGCGGTGGGCAGGCCCTGGTCGGCGAGGTGACGGAGCCCGATCGTGGTGAGCGTCTTGCCCAGGCCACCGCCCTGGGAGCCGGGGCGCACCCCGAGGACGTACACCTCGCCGAGCCTCTCTTCGGCGTGGACCTTCGTCCAGTGGAAGCCGATGAGTTCGGTTCCGCGGAAGGCGAGGAAGAAGCCGGACGGGTCGAACCACGGCTGGGCCATCCGGTCGTTCAGGTCGCGCTGGGTGAGGGAGCCCTGTTCGGGGTGGTGGGCGAAGGCCTGGGCGTTCACGGCGAGCCAGGCGGTGTCGTCCTGACCCGGTACGAAGGTGCGGACGCTCACGCCGTCCGGGAGCTTCGGGTCGGGCAGGTCGAAGCCGGTCAACGGGCGCCGCAGCTGGCGCAGTTCGCGGAAGAGGGTGAGTCCGAGGACCTGGGCGAGGTGCCGGGCGGCGGAGTGGCCGCCGTGCGCCCATACCCGCAGCCGCTTGCCGGACTCGGCGAGCAGGGCCGAGCCCAGCGCCCGTCCGTGACCGCGCCCCCGATAGGCGGGGTGTACGACCAGTTCGGCGGCCGGGGCCTCCACCGGGTCGGTGTCCTCCAACTGTGCGTAGCCGACCAGTTCGTCGCCGACGTGCAGCAGCAGATGCCGTACGCCCTCGCGGGACCCGCCCTTGAGCTGTAGCCGTCCCTGCTCGGACACCGCCTGTTGACCGTCGGCCCGGGCGGCGTCCGCGAGCAGCCGGAGTACGTCCTCGGCCTGGGCCGGGGAGAGCGCGGAGTAGGTCTCGATGGAGCGGGAGAGGGGGGTTGGTGCGGTGTCGTCGCTGGTCATGGATACGAGGGTACGGCGCGGTGATTTCGGGACAAGGAGTTGGGCGGGGGAGGGTCCCTACGGGTCGCTTTCCGCCGGGGGTGGGTCGGGGCCGCACCGGTACATCCGCCCGCATCCGGACGGATCGGCTGTGGACTGGAGGGTGCTGGCTTCTTTGGATCCGTCCGGATGCGGGCATTCGATGTACCGGCACGGCCCCTTCCGTGCGTCGGCGGCTGCGGGCCTGTGGGGGCGCGCGATGCGCCGACCCTTCCATGCGTGGGCAGGGGCCGGCCCGGTGAGGCGATGGCAATCAGTCCGTAACCCGAAGGCCCTGTTGTGCTACGCGCGTTGATTCTAAAGTGCGTGCAAAGCCACAGGCCTCGCACAGGGCTCGTGGCTCTCACCGCTCTCACGGTTCCAGGGGGGACCCATGCCACCTACGCCCCGGCGTACCCATCGCATCCTCGCGGCCGCCGCAGGGCTGGCCACCGTCGGTGCGCTGGCCGCAGCGATGCCCGCCAGTGCGGGTCAGGACAAGGCGACGCCGCTGCACCACCAGGGCAGCGGGCGTTATCAGGACGTACAGCTGCTGTCCTTCAACGATCTGCACGGCAACCTGGAGCCGCCGTCCGGGTCCTCGGGCCGTGTGACGGAGCTGCAGGCGGACGGCACCACGAAGACCGTCGACGCGGGCGGGGTGGAGTACCTCGCCACGCATCTGCGCGAGGCCCGCAAGAACAACAAGTACTCGATCACCGCCGCCGCCGGTGACATGGTCGGCGCCTCCCCGTTGATCTCCGGGCTGTTCCACGACGAGCCGACGATCGACGCGCTGAACAAGCTCGACCTGGACGTGACGAGCGTCGGCAACCACGAGTTCGACGAGGGGGCCAAGGAGCTGGCCCGGTTGCAGAACGGCGGCTGTCATCCCAAGGACGGGTGTTATGACGAGAGTGAGGAGTTCACCGGCGCCAACTTTCCGTACCTCGCCGCGAACGTGACGGATGAGAAGACCGGTAAGCCTCTCCTCAAGCCCTACTGGGTGTGGAAGAAGAACGGCGTCAAGGTCGGCTTCATCGGTGTGACGCTCGAGGGCACGCCGAACATCGTCTCCGCCGACGGCGTCAAGGGGCTGAAATTCGGCGACGAGGTCGAGACCATCAACAAGTACGCCAAGGTGCTGCAGAGGCAGGGCGTGAAGTCGATCGTCGCGCTGATCCACGAGGGCGGGGCGCCCGCGTCGACGGCGTACAACTACGACTGCGACAGCCCCGGTGCCGGTGACGGTATCTCCGGGCCGATCGTCGACATCGCCAAGAATGTCACCCCGGCGGTGGACGCCCTCGTCACCGGGCACACCCACCAGGCGTACGCCTGCACGATCAACGATCCGGCGGGCAAGCCCCGCATGGTCACCTCGGCCTCGTCCTTCGGCCGCCTGTACACGGACACGACGCTGACGTACGACCGCTGGACCGGCGACATCGCGCGTACGGCGGTGAAGTCCGCGAACCACGTCGTCACCCGTGATGTGGCCAAGGCCGCGGACATGACCGACCTGATCGCGAAGTGGAAGACCCTCTCCGCGCCGATCGCCTCCCGGCCCATCGGCTATATCGCGGGCGAGATCGGCAACACCGGAACCGAGTCCCCGCTCGGCGACATGATCGCCGACGCGCAGCTCGCCCACGCCAAGTCCCTGGACCCCGAGGCCGACCTCGCCGTGATGAACCCGGGCGGCATCCGTGCCGGGCTCACCTACACCGCGAGCGGCGGTGAGGGTGACGGCGTGGTCACGTACGGGGAGGCGTACACGGTGCAGCCCTTCGCCAACACGGTGAACCTGGTGGATCTGACCGGCGCCCAGGTCATCACCGCACTCCAGCAGCAGGTCAGTGGTTCGAACGAGGCCGCGCCTAAGATTCTTCAGGTGTCGTCCGGGCTGACATACACGCTGGACCTGACCAAGACGGGCGCCGCGCGTGTCGTCACCGACTCCGTCAAGCTCAACGGCACCGCGATCGACCCCGCCGCCACCTACCGCGTCGCGATGAACTCCTTCCTCGCGGGCGGCGGCGACGGCTTCGCCGAACTCGGCAAGGGCAAGAATCCGCTGGTCGGCGGGGATGATCTGGCCGCCTTCGAGGCGTATCTGACGGCCAACTCGTCGGCCACGGCGCCGTATCCGGTGCCGGCGGCGGACCGGATCACGATCGTGAAGTAGATCGTGAAGTAGATCGCATACGGGGGGTAGCGGTTGCGGGGAGGGGCGGTACGCGTGGTCGGATGGATCGATGCGTACCCCCCACCGCATTGCAACGCATTTTGGTTCAAACCCCAACTATTCGAATCCCTATGATGAGCTGGGCGCTCTCGATGACGGTCCGCTGGAGGAGTTCCTCCACGACGCGGACGCCGAGGGTGCCGGGAGCGCTGATGACTGGGCCCCGCCCAATCACCGCCGGGGCTCCCGGCGTCGCCGCAGGCGCTTCGCCGGGGTGTCCCGCGCGGCCAAGGCCCTGATCGGCGTCCTCGTCCTCGCCGCCTTCCTCACCCTCGCCGACCGCTGGGCGCTGCTGTACGCCGAGCACCAGGCGGCGGACAAGCTCAAGGACCAGCTGAACCTGCGCGCCGCGCCCGAGGTCGAGATCGGTGGTTTCCCCTTTCTCACCCAGCTCGCCGACCACCGGCTGGACTCCGTGAAGGTGACCGTGCCGGACGTGGCCGCCGACCGGGTCTCGCTGGCGAAGGTGTCGGCGACCGCGACGGACGTCCGGCTCGACGGCGACGGCCCCGTCGCGATCCGGGGCGCCCGTATCCCCGAGCTGCACGGCGAGGTGCTGCTCTCCTTCGACGACCTCGACCGTGAACTCGGCGCGTCCCAGGTGACGTTCACGGGGCACGGCCGAGATCAGGTGCGGGCGCGCGGCACACTGCCCGTCGCCGGGCACGACCTGAGGCTGCGGGCCGACGCCCGGATCCGCCGCGACGGCGAGCGCGGCATCGCGACACGCATCGGCGGAATGCGCCTGGACATAGGCGACTTGGCGACGTACCGCCCCGGCGTCCGCGCCTCGGAGGGCCTGCACCTCACCCGGCGCTCGGCCGCGCGCCTCGGCCGGGAGAGCGCCAAGGCGCGGGCCCTGCTGTCCGTCCCGTCGATCGTGCGCCGCCTCGGCGTTCCTGACTCGGCGGTCCGGGCGGCCCTGCGCGACGACACCCGCCTCGCCTCCCTGACGGGTTCGGCGTCCTTCGTCCGCGAGGCGATGCGCCTGAACCTCCTCGACGTGGCGGCGGACCACCCCCGGCTCCTTGAGCGCCTCGGCCTCGACCCCGCCCTTCTCGACGGCCTCTCCCGGCTCACCCGTCCTGTCCTCGTGGACCAGCTGTCCCTGGGCTTCCGCCTGCCGCATCCGGCGGACGGGACCATGCGGCTGCGGGATGTGCGGGTGGAGAAGGACGGGATACGGGTGCGGGTCACGGGGGCGGCATTGGTCATCGGGCATTGACAGAGCACCGGCGAGACCAATTAACCTCTGAATTACCTCGGTAAGTTCCAAGTGAAGCCCGTAATAAATTCTGTGTGAGAAGCGGTTCGGTTCCACCGGCGCTCTAAGAATCTCTTTCAGCTGTAATTCATCGAGGTCTAAGCTGAATTCGTGATTTCCGGGTCCGGAGTCCAGTAGTGTTTTCCATGTCGAAAGCGAACAGCGCGAACCGGCAAAGGGAATTCACCCGCTGAGAGAAGGAGAACCCCCATGAGCTTCCACAAGATCGCCCCGGTCAAGAAGCAGCACAAGCCCGCCCCCAAGCACGCCAAGCCCGCTCCGAAGCCCGCCGCCAAGAAGGCCGCCGCTCCGAAGCCGCGCCCGGTGAGCCGTCAGGGCCGCTAGCAGCCAACGGCAGTCGCTGCGAGGCGGGGCCCCGGAAGTGAATTCCGGTGGTCCCGCCTCGGCCATGTTCGGGACGGGTAAGGGGATATGACATGCGGGAAGTGAGAGAGGCGTTCGCGCGCTTCTGGCCGTTGACGCGCGGAGACCGTAAGTGGCTGGTGCTGATCATCGGCTGCGTAGTCGTGGCCGCGCTCGCCGAGACCGCCTCGATCCTGCTCTTCGCGCAGCTCACCGACCACGCCCTCAAGGCGGGCTCGCTGTCCGCGTTCTGGGGGCCGGCCGGGGCCTGGCTCGGCGTCGCCGTGCTCGGCGCGCTCGTCGGCTACCTCGGCAACTCGCTCGCCGTGTGGACCGCCGAAAGATTCGTGCTGCGGCTTCGCGCGGGTGTCTTCCGTCATGTCCAGGGGCTGCCCCCGCACTTCTTCCAGCAGCACCGCCAGGGTGACCTGGTCGAACGCCTCACCGGTGACATCGAGGCCATCGAGCAGATGGTCGTCTCGGGGGTCGTCGGGACCGTCTCCGCCCTCTTCTCGGCGGTCTTCTACTCGGCCGCCGCCCTCTGGCTGCGCTGGGACCTCGCCCTCGTCACCTTCGTCCTCGCTCCCCTCTTCCTCGTCGCCGCCCGCCTTTTCTCCGGGCGCATCAAGACCGCCTCCCAGGAGGAGCGCGCCGCCGACGGCGCGATCACCTCCGTCATCGAGGAGTCGCTCGGCAATGTGGTGCTGACGCAGGCGTACAACCGGCGTCGCGCCGAGGAGAAGCGGCTCGACCGCGAGGCGCGCGCCTGGATGCGGGCGTCCGTGCGCGGCGCGCGGGCGAGCGAGATGTACGAGCAGTTCGTCGAGGTCGTCGAGACGGTGTGCGTGCTCGCCGTGATCGGGCTCGGTGCCTGGGAGATCTCCCAAGGGCGCATGTCCTTGGGGCAGTTGCTCGCCTTCGCCGCCTTCCTGGGGTACCTGTATCCGCCGATCCGCAACCTCGGTCAGCTCGGGCTCACCCTCACCGCCGCCACCGCCGGCGCCGAGCGGCTGCAGGAGATCCTGGACGCGGAGCCGGCGGTCACCGATCCCGCCGATCCGGTGCGGGAATGGCCCGTGCGCGGCTGGGTCAGCTTCCACGGCGCCTCCTTCCGCTACCCGGGCGCCGAGCGCGACTGCCTGCACGATGTGACCTTCACCGGCGGACCCGGTGAACTCGTCCTGATCACCGGTCCGAGCGGCGCCGGAAAGTCGACGCTGTCGAAACTCCTGACCCGCTTCTACGACCCCACGGCGGGCGTCATCTGCCTGGACGGCGTGCCGCTGACCGACGTACCCCTGGAGTTCCTGCGCGAGAACGTCGCGCTGCTGCCCCAGGAGACCCTCATCCTGCACGGCACGATCCGCGAGAACATCGAGTGCGGACGGCCGGGGGCCTCCCTGGCCGACATCGAGCGGGCCGCGCGGGACGCGGACGCGCACGAGTTCATCCGCGCGCTGCCGCGGGGGTACGAGACCCCGATCGCCCCCGGCACCGCGGCGCTCTCCGGTGGCCAGCTCCAGCGCGTGGCCATCGCCCGTGCCATGCTCCGCGCCGCACCCGTCCTCGTGCTCGACGAACCGACCGCCGGCCTCGACGCCCTCGCCGCACACCGGGTGGTCGAGCCCCTGCGCCGCCTGATGGCAGGCCGTACGACCATCATGATCACCCACGACCTGAGCCTGGCGCCCGACGCGGACCGGATCCTCGTCGTGGACGGGGGGCGCCTGGTGGAGGTCGGTACGCATGGGGAGTTGTCGGCGCGGGACGGGGTGTACGCGCAGCTGACTTTTCCGGGCAACAGAGTCCCCGTTGGGGGCCCCTGACGGTATTTCACAGACCCGGGTTCCCATTCCCCGGTGTGACATAGGCCATCTCCGGTATGAGGTGGCTGGATTGTGCCGTGAGAGGGATCCCATGTTTCTATGGGGAACGCAAAGTGGATCTTGGGATTCGGATCCGATGCGTTCGCGGTTCCTTGACCCAGAAACCGCTGTCGGTATCTCACGGGGAGACAATCGAAATGAACAAGGCCATACGTATGCGCCTGATGTCCGGGGCTGCCACCGCGTTCGCGGCCGGTGCCCTCGTGCTGACGGCCGCGCCGGCCCACGCCACCTCGGCCTCCACTTCGGTGGGCATCCCGGGCGGCAACAAGGTCAGTATCAATGCCTGGCACTGCGGCTTCTACGTGAGCGCATGTGACTGGAAAGCGTCCACGAAGATGTCGGGGACGAACCCGCGCAAGGCGAAGTGGATCCAGAACCGCACGGAACTGGCGGCCCACGGCATCAGCGTCTCCATCACCATCTCGAAGAACCCCGAGGCCACGCTCACGATGAAGAGCCGGTCCCTGGGCGAGGTGCGCTGGAAGAACACCAATGCCAACATCTCCGACACCTATGGTCAGATGCGCCCGGGCGGCACCACCACGTACGTCTCGACCAAGAGCTGTGGTTCGGCCCAGGTGACCAGCGCGATCAAGATCAGCGAGAAGTGCGCCTACGCGGGCGCTGCCTGATCATCTTCCGGTAAGGGTGTCACACCGTCGGGCCCGGCGGTGTGACACTTTTCGCTGCGGTGCCGCGCACACAGCGCGGTGAACGTGTAGGACGACGCACGGGGGCGTTCGGTGAGATTCGGTTCGGTGACGCGCTGCGGAAAGCTGGCGTCCCGGTTGGCCGGGGCGGTCATGTGCGCCGCCCTCGTCACTTCATGTACATCCCTGTCCAGTTCCGGCGAACCCGTGCGGCGTGAATCCGCCGCTGCCCGGCAGTTCGACCTCCTGGTCAGTAAGCAGAACGGCTACTACTACCACCCGTTCCTGCGGCAGCAGCCGGCCGGTCCCCAGGCGCAGTCCTTCGCGCTGCGGACGCTTTCCGAACTCGGCCGTGATCCGAAGACGAGCGTGGCTTCGGCGCGGGTCGAGTCCCTGCGCGGCGGAGCGCTGGAGACCTCCTCCCTCTGGGGCCGCGACTGGATGATCCCGCTGTGGCGGGCCGGTGCCGGCAAGGCGCTGGGCGCGGGTGACGCGGCGGACGTGAACAGGCTCCGGGCCAAGGGCGGCTGGTACGTCGACTCCGCCCTCGGCGACGACAGTGACGCGGCGCGACTCGGCGCGACCTGGGCGGCCCTCGAAGTGCTCGACGCACTCGGGCGCGTGGACGACCTCCCGGCGGCGGACCGGGCCGCCACCGTCTCCTGGCTGCGCTCGCAGGCCAGGAAGGTCCGGGCGCTCGACGAGGGCAGTGCCCTGGCCCGCTCGCTGCACTTCCTGCACGAGCCGGTCCCCGGCACCCTCACCCGGATCGCCGCGCCGCGTACGGACGACTTCGCGGACCTCGCGCCCGACGCACGGGCGACCCGGCTCGACGACACGTACAGCTATGCGCTGATCCAGCAGGCCGCGAGGAAGCGGCCCGCCGTGAGCCGCCAGGTATGGGAGCCGGTGCTCCGGGACGGCGCGGCGACGCTCCCGTACGAGCAGCTCTACGAACTGGTCCACGTCTTGAAGGCGGCCGGTTCGCCCAAGAGCGTGTTCGCGCCGGTGCTGAAGCGGCTCGACGGCGACCGGCTCGACGACGGGACCGTGCGCGACCCCGACGCCTACATCGGCGACCCGGACGCCTCTCTCTTCGTGCAACGCCTACGGGCGCTGGCCGGATGGTCGCGCAAGGATCCCGGCCTGCTGGCGGCCCTCGAGCGGGAGGAGAAGTCCGACGACGTCAGTCAGGAAGGCGCCGAGCGGCTGAGCCGGGCCGCTCTGCGCAAGGTCACCGCGGGCGGCGGCACCGGCGAGCGGACGCGGCAGCTGTGCGCCGACCCGCGGGTACTGCCCACCACCGTGACCGAGCGGAACGCCACGCAGTGGCAACGGACCACTCTCAACTGCGCCGACGCCGGGGCTTCGGTCGCCGTCCCCAAGATCGCCACCTGGAGCCCGGACACCCCGGAGCGGGTCGTCGCGGCGGCCACGGTCGCCGTCGGGCTCGCCGACGGCGGGCGGCGTGACAATATCCCGTCCTGGATCACCGCCGATGCCCTGAAACCCTGGGCGCAGAACCCGGACCGGTTCACCTCCGTCTACACCTATGCCTTGGTCGTACGGGCGTACTCGTTGCTCGGTGGCGCACTGGACGCGTCGCTGCGCGAAGCCCTCGGGCGCGGCATCACGCCGTACGGCGGCTGTCCCGGACTGCCCGGCCTGTACCAGGTCGGCGGCGGGGACTCCGCCTGCGACCTGAAGACCACCTGGGCGGTGTGGACGCTGGACCGTCAACTGCACGGCGCCATGGGCTGGCTGCCGGCCCCGAAGAACGGAAAGTGAGCGAGAGTTCGGTGAACGCACTGCTGCGCGCCGAGGGCGTGGGCAAGTCCTACTCCCTGCGCGGAAGGAGGGTCGACGTCCTGCGTGGCGTCGACCTCGCCGTGAGGGGTGGCGAGGTCACGGCCCTGGTCGGCCACTCGGGCTCCGGGAAGACCACCCTCCTGCACATCCTCGGACTGCTGACCCCGCCCGACAGCGGCCGGGTGTTCGTCGAGGGCACGGACACCGCGGGGCTGGGTGACGGCGCGCTGGCGGATCTGCGCCGCGGCCGGCTCGGGTTCGTGTTCCAGTCGTACAACCTGCTGCCGCAGCACTCGGCGTTGCGCAATGTCGTCCTGCCGTTCGTCGGCCGCCGCGCCGAGGGCGAGGCACGCGCCCGTACGTTGCTGGAGCGGGTCGGGCTCGCCGAGCGCGCCGACCATCTGCCCGGCGAACTGTCCGGCGGCGAGCAGCAACGGGTGGCTCTGGCACGGGCGCTGATCAACGACCCGCCCGCGGTACTGGCTGACGAGCCCACCGGAAACCTCGACTCGCAGAGCGAGGACGTGCTGCTCGGACTGTTCCGGGAACTGGCCGACGAGGGCCGGGCCGTGCTCCTGGTCACGCACAATCCGGCGGTGTCGGAGTTCGCGGATGTGGTGCACCGCCTGGAGCAGGGCACGTTCACGCCGGTCACAGAGACCACAGAAGCCACAGAAGTCACAGAGGCCACGCCGGTCGCGGCGGAAAAGTCCGCGGGTAAGCGGGCCAGGGCCGAGACCGGACGGGCCGAGGCCAAGAAGCAGCAGACGGAGAGCGCCGAATGAACGTCTTCAGCCTGGCGCTGGCCAACGTCCGTGCCCTGCGCCGCCGCCTGCTCGGCCTCGTGGCACTGGTCTCGGTCGCCGCAGCCGTCTGCCTCGGCGCACTGGGCATCGCCAACAGCGCCCAGGGCGTCACCGACTCGGGCGTCAAGGAGAGCAGCGCCAACCGCAGCATCACGGTCGACCGCCCCGACTCCCGCCCCGACACCCCGCAGCTCACGGACCGTACCGCCGCCCGGCTGGCGAAGCTGCCGCACGTCGAGTCGGTGCAGCACCGGGCGCAGGCGTCGTTCGGGGTGCTGACCAAGGCGGGCGACACCGTCTTGCTGTACGCCACGACCTACCGCCCCGCACTGCCCCCGCCGGTCACCAAGTCCGTACGCAAGCAGCTCTTTCCACTGCACCCGGGCGAGATCGTGGCCCCGGCCGCGTCCCAGGGCGTGGACCTGAGCAAGCTGGTGGGCCACGAGATAGAGATCGAGACCACCCGCTTCGTACGGCAGGGCGAGGGGACCGGAGTCAGCGGCCACGCCCGCCTTGTCGGGGTGTACGACCCGACCTGGCAGCTGGACAACCCGGATGCCGCGTACGCCGCTGACTCCACGGTGGTCAAGTGGGCGGCGCAGCGGTCCGGTGAGCCGGAGAAGAGCTACCTCTCCACTGTTGGCTACGACCAGCTGACCGTGGTCGCGAAGACCGCCGCGGACGTGCCGGACGTGACGAAGGCCGTGCAGAAGCTGGGCTATCCGGCGGTCACCCTTCAGCAGCAGCTCAACGCGCTGCCCGGCGTCCTGGAGATGATCAGGATGGTCGGCCAGGTGCTGCTCGGTGTGCTCGGTGTGCTGGCGTTCGTCGGCGCGGTCACCGTGACGGGCGCGCTCTCGCGGCAGCGGGCGCAGGAGATCGGCATCCTCAAGGCGGTCGGATTCCGTACCAGGTCGGTGCTGACGATGCTCGTCACGGAGATGGCGCTGGTCGGAGTCGTGGCCGCGCTGATCGGCACCGTGCTCGGCGCGGTGCTCGGCAGCGGTGCCGCGGCCCTGCTGCGCGGCAGCGCGGACCTGGCGCCGTATGTCAAGGGCTGGGTGCTGCTGCCGTCGGCGGGCACCCTGCTTCTGCTCCTCGCCCTGACGGTGCTGGTGGTGGCGATGGGTTCGCTGGTCCCGGCGCGCAGGGCCGCGAGCATGTCCCCCACAGATGCGATGAAGGACTGGTGAACCACTCCATGGCGTACCCCACGACGCGTAAGCACCTCACGCGGCGAGCGGGCCTCCTGCTGGCCGGCCTCGGCACCACGGTCGCGCTGACGACGGCCTGTTCCGGGCCGGGCGGGGTGGATCTGGGCACGGACTGGAAGGGCTCCTCGACCTTCGCGCTCGCCAAGGTCGACGGCCTGGTGACGGTGGTCGGGATCAACCCGGACAAGTCCAGGGCGCAGAGCCTGGCCGTCGTGCCCCAACAGGCCGACGACGACGCGTCGATCAGCCCGCACATAGTTCAACTGGCTGACGGCCGCTGGCTGTTGAGCGTGCCCCGCAAGAACGGCAAGCCGGACCGGCGCTACGAGGTCAACCGCAAGGACCACACCCTCGACGGCCTGACCGGCGATGAGCGGCTGCGCCGGATCCTGCCCGGCAGGACGCTGGTCGCCGAAGTCGCGGGGCTGCCCGACACCAAGTCGGACAAGGGGGACGCCGAGACCAGTGTGCTGGTCCGCGATCCGGCCGACTGGGCCACCAAGCGTGAGCTGAAGGTCCCCGGCACGCTCACCCTCGCGGCCTCCGACCCGGCCTCGGACACGATCTGCCTGGGCAGTGGTTCGGGTACCGGCACGAAGATCTCCGTCGCGCGGCTGACCGACGGCAGGATCACCGCCGTACGCGTCCCGAGCGGCCTGGATGTCCAGGAGCTGGCCTGCCCGGCCGGACGTCCGGTCGTCGTCGGCTCGCCTGCCTCGGGATCCGCCGGCACATCCGGGGGAGCCGTCAAGGTCGCCCTCACGCGCGGCGGCGACGCGACGGTCGTCTCGGTGCACGGCGGCCGGGTCGACGCGGTGGCGGCGACGGACTCGTCGGTCGTCGTGGCGGTGGCCACGGGCGGCGGCACCGAGCTGGTGGAGCTCGACGCCACCACCGGCAAGGAACTGCACCGCGCCCGCGTCAAGGGCCTCACCGGCTCCCTGAACCTCACCCACACCTCGGCGGGCTGGCTCGTCTACGCCGAGAAGACGGTGACCCGCGTGGACCTCACGACAGGCAGGACCAAGCGGTTCGACCTGCCGGGAACCCTGCTGGATTCCTGACGGAAGGTAGGCGGGGAGGCTGGGGAGCGGTTGTCCCGGCTCGCCCAGCCTCCCGGAGTCCCGGGGCGGCCCCCCGGCCGTCCCGGGCGTCTGGTGGCCCTGGTTCTCAGGAGGCCGTCGGCGTCCAGTCGCCCAGCCAGGCGGCGACCGACTGGCCGGCGGCCTGCGCGTCCGTCAGCTGCGGACGGTCACTGCTCGCGGTGCCCGCGCCGGCGCCGGTGTTCTTGTACTCGGCGAAGCGGTCGTCCTTCCAGGAGAAGCCGCCCATGTCGGACCACGGGGCCGCCTTGACCGCGGCGCTGAGGGTGGAGTCGCGGACCGTGGTCTGCGGGTCGAGGGAGGCGTCGCCGCCCGCGTGCCAGTTGCGGCCCAGACAGAAGCTCGCGGCCGACACGTCACCGGTCACCGTGGAGTGGGTGATCAGGAAGCCCTTGCGGTTCGCCGGGGTGCTGGGGGCCGTGACGAAACCGGCCGACGAGCCGTCCGCCCGCTTCTTCAGCGTGACGACCGACTTGTTGATCACGGCGGTGGCGCGGCCGAAGACGAAGTCGACGTTGCCGGTGATGTAGGAGTTGGTGATGTAGACCCGGCCGAGCTTGTCGGAGCCCGCGGTCTCCAGCTCCAGGGTGTCCTGGTCGCCGGTGACGATCACACCGTCGAGCATGATCTTGTCGGCGCCGGTGCGCAGGGCCACGGCCTGATGGCCCTGCACGCTCGCGTTCGCGGCCTCGTCGAAGTCGTTGGAGATCGTGAGGTTACGGGCCTGGAAGTCGTCCGCCTCCACGGCCACGGTGGCGCTGCCGGTGGTGCCGTACGTCGTGCCGTCGGCCCTCTTCGTACCGGCCGCGTTGTTGTAGACGATCACCGTGTCCTTACGGCTGCTGCCCGTGCCCTGGATGGTGACGTGCGGCTTGTCGGAGGGGACCTTGACGGTCTCGCGGTACGTTCCCGGCTTCACGGAGATGACCACGCGCGAGGTGTTGTTCGCGGGTACGGCGTCGACGGCGGCCTGCACGGTCTTGTACGCGCCCGTCCCGTCCTTGGCGACCGTGAGCGTCGTGACGGCGGAGGTGGTGGTGACCGTGGTACCGAGGGAAGTTCGGGGCCCCGCACCGGACTTGACCAGGGCGGGCACGTCGGTCGCCTTGTCGAGCGTGTAGCTGTAGTACGTCTTCGGGTCGAACGCCGTGCCGCTGCCGCCGCTCTCGTTGCGGCCGCTGGTGCCGGAGAAGACGTTGCCGCGCTGCACGAGGGTGGCCGTGCTGTCGCGGATGACGGGGTTGTTCATGCCCTGGAAGTAGCTGTTCTCCAGAAGCATGTTGGTGTTGCCGCGCGCGTAGTTGCCGTACGAGGACGTGATGGCGGTGCCCGCGTCGTCCTCCAGGTAGTTGTTGTAGAGGTGCGCGTGGGCCACGTTGTCGGTGGAGGGGTTGCGCTGCTCGGTCTCGCGGATCCAGTTGTGGTGGATCGTGATGTCGGCGGTGGTGTTGGCGGTCCAGCCGATGCCGAACGCCTTGTTCTCGTTGCTGAGCTTGTTGTACGACACCGTCAGGTAGGTCGTGTCCTTGCGGCTGTCGATGAGCCCGTCGGCCATGTGCCGGATGTCGTTGTGGTCGATCCACACATGGTGGGCGCCGTCCATCTGGATGCCGTCGTAGTCGTGCTCCTTGTCGTTCCAGACGCCTTGGTACGCGTCCCGGATCGTCAGGTTCCGGATGATCACGTTGTGCACACCCTGGCCGAGGAAGAAGCCGCCGCCGACGATCTGCCCGGCGGTCCCGGACCCGATGACGGTCTTGTTCGACTGGACCTTGATCTCCTTGCCGACCGGCTCCATGTCGATGGTCGCGGCGACGACGATGACGTACGGGTCGGCCGCCGTCGCGTACTTCTCCAGGTCGGCGAGCGTCTTCACGGTGACGGTCTTGCCGTCCCGGCCGCCGTACGTCCCGTTCTGCCCGAGCGCGTCGACGGACGCGAACCCGTCGGCGGTGGCGGTGGCCCACGCGGGGGCGGCGCTCGCCGCAGAGGCCTTGGGCTGCGCGTCCTCACCGAAGACGCCGAAGACCGTGCCGTAGGCCATGGTCGCTGCGGCGGTCAGGGCCAGCGGGACACCGACGTACAGGGCGGTCCTGCGTCTGCGGTGGCGTGCTTTGCGGATCTCACTCACGGGTTGGGTCCGTTCAACGTCTGTGGAGGGCAGGGTCGTTGACTGGTCGCCGCCGGTGCGCGAATGGTTGCCGTGTCGAGCGGAAAACGAGGAGTGGTCGCGGCGTGGAAGGGCGCCCCTTACGGGGTGGTCGTGCGCGCTGCGACTGACGGTGACGTCAGCGGCACGGCTGCGTCGGCTCCGCGAGTGCCCCACGACGTGGTCCTGGGGCACTGAACCGGCCTGCGCGTCACGGATGAAGCCGGGGGCCGCGATCACGCCTGCCGGCGTCTGCGGTTACGGCACCTCGGGCGGAGGCGTCGGCGCGCCCGGCAGTCGTACCGTCGCCACCGTTCCGCCGCCCTCCGCCGGGCGCAACGACACCTCGCCGCCCGCCTGCTGCACCGTCCGCGCCACTATCGACAGGCCCAGGCCCGAGCCCGGCAGGGCGCGGGCGCTCGGGGAGCGCCAGAAGCGGTCGAAGACGTGGGGGAGTTCGTCGGAGGGGATGCCGGGGCCGTGGTCCCGGACGGTCAGTTCGCCGTCCTTGAGGGCGACATCGATGACTCCGCCCTCGGGGCTGAACTTCACCGCGTTGTCGAGGATGTTCACGATGGCCCGCTCCAACGCCGACGGTTCCGCCCGTACGAACCAGGGCTGCACATCCGCCGTGATCGTCAGCTCCGGTCCGCGCAGGCGTGCGCGGCGCAGGGCCGCCTCGACGGTGTCCTGCAACGCGACCACCTGCGCACGGTCCGCCGGCGTTCCGGCGTCCGACCGCGACAGCGTCTGCAAGTCGCCGATCAGGGCGGCCAGTTCGGTCATCTGGGCGGTGACGGAGGTGAGGAGTGCCTTGCGGTCCGCCGGGGGGATCGGGCGGCCCGTCTCCTCGCTTCGGGTGAGGAGTTCGATGTTGGTACGGAGAGAGGTGAGGGGGGTGCGGAGTTCGTGGCCCGCATCGGCGATGAGCTGTTGCTGGAGGTCGCGGGAGCTGGCCAGGGACGCGGTCATCGAGTTGAAGGAGCGGGAGAGGCGGGCGATCTCGTCCTCGCTGTCCTCCTCCACCGGGATGCGGATGGCGAGGTCCTCCGTGCGCGCCACGTGCTCTACGGCCTCGGTGAGCTTGTCGACGGGGCGGAGGCCCGCGCGGGCCACCGCCAGGCCCGCGGCTCCGGCGCCGACCACTCCGATGCCGGAGACGAGGAGCAGGACGAGGGCCAGGTCGTTCAGGGTGGCTTCGGTGCCCGCGAGGGGTACGGCGACGAGGAAGGCGACGTTCGGGAGCAGGGTCGGTCCGACGCCCGGGATATCACCGACGAGCGGCATGGTGAGCACCTGCACGGCATTGCCCTCGCTGTCGGTGCCGGTCCGGAGCTTGGTCAGGTGCAAGTTCGGATCCTTGGCCACGGCCTTGTCGCTGTCGGTGACTTTCACCGTGCCCGCGGAGCCGTCGAAGGCGCAGACAGTGCCGTCTACCTGGACCACCTGGGAGTAGTACTCGGACCGTCGAGGGCCGTCGCTGCTGTGCTTCGGATCCTGACCACAGTTGCTGATGGCCCGCTGGATCAGTCCGTACTCCACGGCTCCCTTCTGCGCCCGGAGATTGCTGTTGATCTCGTCGTACAACTTCTCCCGCACGATGAACCAACACGTCACCGAAACCGCCGCCACCCCGAACGCCACCGCCGCCGCCACCAGCAGCGCCAAGCGCGAGCGGATCGGCAGTGACCGGAACCGGCGTAGCACCTTGCTCACTCCGCGCCACCCGACCGCAGTACATACCCCACACCCCGCACCGTGTGCACCAGGCGCGGCTCGCCGCCCGCCTCGGTCTTGCGGCGCAAGTACATGACGTACACGTCCAGCGAATTCGACGACGGCTCGAAGTCGAAGCCCCAGACCGCCTTCAGGATCTGTTCGCGGGTGAGGACCTGGCGCGGGTGGGCCAGGAACATCTCCAGGAGGGTGAATTCGGTGCGGGTCAGTTCGACGGGGCGGCCCGCCCGCGTGACCTCGCGTGTCGCGAGGTCCATGCGCAGGTCGCCGAAGGTGAGCGCGTCGTTCTCGGGGACGCCCACCGCGGCGGCGGCGTAGGAGCTGCGGCGGAGCAACGCCCGGACGCGGGCGAAGAGTTCGTCGAGTTCGAAGGGCTTGACGAGATAGTCGTCGGCGCCGGCGTCGAGGCCGGTGACGCGGTCGCCCACGGTGTCGCGGGCGGTGAGCATCAGAATCGGAGTGGTCGTGCCCGCTCCGCGCATGCGGCGGGCCGCCGTCAGGCCGTCCATGCGGGGCATCTGGATGTCCAGGACGACCAGGTCGGGCTGGTAGGCCGTCGCCTTCTCCAGGGCGTCCGCGCCGTCGACCGCGACCTGCGTGCCGTACCCCTCGAAGGCGAGGCTGCGCTGGAGTGCTTCGCGCACGGCCGGCTCGTCGTCGACGATCAGGATGCGCAGGGGTTCACGGTCGCCTTCGGCGGGGCTCATGGGCGGGGTTCCTCGGGTGCGGTGGGACGGTGCGGCTGACGTCCCTCAGCCTCGCATGTTTGAGGACGGGGACGGAAAGGATCAGCCGGGGACGGAGCGGCTCAGACAGGGATGGAGCGGCTCAGGCAGGGACGGAAAGGATCAGTCGGGGACTAAGCGGCTTAGACAGAGGGAAGCGGCTCAGACAGGAACGAGCGGCTCAGGCGGAGACGGAGCGGCTCAGCCCGGCAGCGTGCTCAGCGCGGTGAGCCGGCGCAGCGGGACCTTGCGGCGGTGGGGGTGCGCCGCGGACGTCCGCAGGCCCATCAGCTCCGGGACCGCCACCTCTGGCACCCGTGCCGCCGGGGGGTGCAGCTTGTAGGCCACTTCAAGGGCCAGGGTGAAACCGGCCGGGTCGCGGTCGGCGACGATGTGGGAGACGCGCGTGATCATGTCAACCTCCAGGTGTTAGCTGTCGGAGCCGCCGGCCCGCAGAGAGGCCAGGTCGGACTTGACGGTGTTGATCGGGATGGCGAAGCCGAGGCCGACGCTGCCCGCGCTCGACGAGGAGGACGAGGAGTCCGAAGCGGCCGAGTACATCGCGGAGTTGATGCCGACGATGTTGCCGTTCATGTCGATCAGCGCTCCTCCGGAGTTGCCGGGATTGAGCGAGGCGTCGGTCTGCAGCGCCTTGTACGTCGTCGTCGAGGAACCGGTGTCGCCGTTGAACTGCCGGCCGCCGAACTCGAACGGCCACTGGCCGCTTCCGCCGCCCTGCTGTTGCTGCTGGCCCTGGCTCTCGTCGGTGGAGACGGTCACGTCACGGTGCAGGGCGGAGACGATGCCGCTGGTGACGGTGCCGGTCAGGCCCTCGGGGGAGCCGATCGCGACGACCTGGTCGCCGACCTGCACGCCGTCGGAGTTGCCGAGCGTCGCGGTCTTCAGTCCGGAAGGCGCGTTCTCCAGCTTAATCAGCGCGAGGTCCTTCTTGCTGTCCGTGCCGACGACCTTCGCCGTGTACGACTTGCCGTTGCTCAGCTGCACCTTGATCGACGAGGCGCCCGAGATGACGTGGTTGTTGGTGATGATCTCGCCGCCGGTCGTGATGATCACGCCCGCACCGGTGGACGAGCCCGCGTTCGAGGTCGCGCTGATCTCGACGATGCTCGGGCTGACCGCCTTGGCGACCCCGGCGACCGTGCCCTTCTGGCTGGTGGGCACCACGCTGGCGCTGGTGCTGCTGGAGGCGACGGTGTCGTTTCCGGTCAGCTCCTGAATGCCGTACGCGGTGCCGCCTCCGATGGCCGCGGCGACTATCGCGACGGCCGCGAGCAGGGCGAGCGGGCCCTTGGCGCGCTTCTTCTTGGCGTGGACCGCCGGAACCGGCTCGGCCGTCAGCACCGCGGTGCTCGCGGCCCCCGGCTCGGAATAGCCCGCGAAGCCACCGCCACCGTGGCCCCCGAAGCCGCCGCCACCGTGGCCCTCGCCACCGCCGCCACCCTGACCGGAGCCCGGCCACACGGTGGTGCCCGGCTCGACGGCGACCGGCGCGACCGGCTCGTACGCCGGCGGGGGAGGCCACTCGGGGTTCACGGGAGAGGAGGCGTGCTGCTGCTCAGGGGCCCCCGGCAGGGGGTAGGCAGCCTGCTGGTTGTCGCCCTGGGGGTACTCGCCGCTGCGGCGGAAGCTCTCGGTCATGGAATAAAGACTGGCCCCCGATCATGAGAGGTCCCTGAGTCCCCGCTGAGAAGCCCGACAGAAGCTCGTATGCCCGATATAAAGGCGCCGGGGCCCAGGAAACAGCGGGTTGCGGTGGGGTGATGTCAGGGAACGCCACGGACGAACACTTGTCTGCCCGCTGTGTAGCCCGTGTGTGAAGGGGCGCGTGAGGCCTACGATCGCCGCGCCGGAGGGGGGCTCCGCGGTTACGCCTGAATCGATGCAGTCGATGCAGTCGATGCAGTCACTGCAATCGATGCAATCGATGCGATCCATGCAGCTCATGCAGCTCATGCGGTTGCGATCGATCAGGCGGGTGCGTCGTACGCCCTTCTCGGGCTCTTTACGACATCACACGCACCCACCACCTCAGGAGCCCCGAGTGATACGTGCTCTGCGCGACCGTTGGAGACGCCCCGTCACGGCGTTGCCCACGGCCGCTCTCGCGCTGGCGCTGACCTGCGCCGGCGCCCTGGCGGCGCAGCCCGCGACCGCGGCCGGCAACCCGGCAGGACTGCCCGACGCGAGCGTCGCCCAGCCCGCCGACCGGGCCCCGGCCCCGACCACCTCCGACAAGGAGCTGCGCAGCCGGGTCGTCGAGGCCGCCAAGGACCAGGCGACCCCGGAGACGACCCCCAAGAAGACCCCATTCATCATCGGCGGCAGCGAGACGACGATCTCCGTCGCCCCGTGGATGGTCCAGCTCGCCTACTACGACGACGCCGCCGGCACGGGCTACTTCTGCGGCGGCACCCTCGTCGCCCCGAACAAGGTCCTCACGGCGGCGCACTGCGTCGCGGGCCTCGACTGGGTGAAGAACGGCGCGGTACTGGCCGGCGCCACCGGCCTCTACGACGACACCAACGGCACCGTCGCGGGCGTCTGGCGCCAGTGGAACCACCCGCACTACAACTCCACCACCGTCCAGAACGACATCGCGGTGCTCACCCTGGACCGCCCGCTGAACCAGCAGTGGATGCGCCTCGCGGCCGCCAACGACACGCCCTGGTACACCCCGGGCAACAACGCCACCGTCTACGGCTGGGGGCTGACCTCCGGCGCGGACGGCGCCGATCTGTCGGCGAAGCTGCGCAAGGTCGACCTCGCGGTGCAGTCGGACGAGACCTGCAACTCCGCGATGCGGACGGTCCTCGGTGAGGACGACTTCATCGAGGGCTCGATGTTCTGCGCGGGCACCCCCGCCACCGGCGCCGACGAGGGCACCAAGAGCCCCTGCAACGGCGACTCCGGTGGCCCGGTGATCACCGGCGGCAAGGTCATCGGCATCGTCTCGTGGGGCGTCGCGGGCTGCACGGCCAAGGGCGCCTACCCGGTCTTCACCAAGGTCGACTCGTACACCTGGGCGGCCCAGCCGCGCATCGACGACACCGACCTGTCCTTCGACGGCAAGGCCGACCTGCTGGCCCGTACGCCGTCCGGCGGGCTGTTCGAGCAGGACAGCAAGGGCACCTCGCTCGCGCAGCGCGCCTTCCAGGGCACCGGCTGGCAGGGCATCAGCTGGGGCCTGCAGGCCGACCTGGACCGGGACTTCTCACAGGACCTGATCGTCCGCGACAAGGGCGACGGCAAGCTGTACCGCGACTACCTCAACCACAGCTCCGGCGAGTTCGAGTGGATGCAGGTGAGCTCCGTCTGGGGCGGCTACACGTCGTACGCCATCCCAGGTGACCTCACCGGTGACGCCCGCCCCGACCTCGTCGCGGTGGACGTCGACGGCTCGGTCTACCTCTACCCGGGCAAGGGCAACGGCCAGTTCTACGCCCGCGTCAAGGTCGTCGACAAGGCCTGGAAGAACGTGAAGATCTTCGGCCACGGCGACCTGACCGGCGACGGCCGCGCCGACCTGCTGGTCCGCAACAGCTCCGGCGTCCTGTACCTCTACAAGGGCACGCAGTCCGAGCACGCCCCGTGGTCGACGCGGATCCAGGCACGTACGGGCTGGAACTTCACCTCGTACGTGTCCAACGGCGACGTGACGAACGACGGCATCGCCGACGTCATCACCCGCGACTCCGTCGGCAATCTCTGGCTCTACCCGGGCACCAACAAGGCGTCCAGCAGCCTCTTCGGCTCCCGGATCGGCCTGGGCGGCGGCTTCAACCAGTACAACCTGCTGTTCTAGAAACCCCGAGTGCGCCGGTCCTGCCCGCTACTCGCAGCCGCAGGACCGGCGTACGACCAGCCGCGACGGGAACAGCTTCAGCCGCTCACGGCGCGAACCCGCGACCCGCAACCCGTCGTCCAGGACGAGGTCGACGGCCGCGCGAGCCATCGCCGAGCGGTCGGAGGCAATCGTTGTCATCGGCGGGTCGGTCAGCGCGGCTTCCTTGACGTCGTCGAAGCCGGCCACCGCAAGCTCACCCGGCACGTCGATGCGCAGCTCGCGGGCGGCCCGCAGCAGGCCGATCGCCTGGTCGTCCGTGGAGCAGAAGATCGCCGGTGGCCGGTCCGGCCCGGCCAGCAGCCCCAGGGCGACCTGATACGCGTCGTACCGGTTGTACGGGGCCTCGAAGAGGCGCCCCTCCGTGGGGAGGCCGGCCTCCTGCATGGCGCGCCGCCAGCCCTCGACGTGGTCGGAGACGGGGTCGCCGACGGCGGGGGTCTCCGCCGTACCGCCGAGACAGGCCACGTACTCGTACCCGTGTTCAAGCAGGTGACGCGTGGCGAGCTGGGCGCCGCCGATGTCGTCCGTGACGACAGCGACGTCGTCGATCGCTTCGGGGCGCTCGTGCAGCAGCACCACCCGGGCGTCCCACGCGTCGATCTCGGCGGCCGCGTGGTCGTTCAGCGCGTGGCTGACGAGGATCAGACCGGAGACCCGCATGCCGAGGAAGGCGCGCAGATAGTGCACCTCGCGCTCCGCGACATAGTCGGAGTTGCCGACGAGGACCATCTTTCCGCGCTCGGCGGCGGCCTGTTCGACCGCGTGCGCCATCTCCCCGAAGAAGGGCTGGCGTGCGTCCGGCACGATCAGGCCTATGAGCTCGGTCCGCCGCGATGCCATGGCCTGGGCGACCCGGTCGGGCCGGTACCCCAGCTCCTTGATCGCGGCGAGAACGCGCTCGCGCGTGGCCGGGGCGACCGGCCGGGGTCCGTTGTTGATGACATAGCTGACGACGGCGGTGGAAGTACCCGCCAGCCGCGCCACATCATCCCTAGTCACCTTGGCCACGCGCGGAGTCTACGCGGATGGACCTACCTCTGGGCAGGGCGTACGGCGGCTTGCTGCTCCTCGGCTGTGGCCTCCGCCGCGCCGACGGCATCCAGGTGCGCCGTCTCGTCCGCATCATCCGGCTTTGGCTGGGCCGCCTTGGCCTTGGCCTCGTCCGCCGCGCGGTCCACCTTCTCCGGAGTAACGAATCGATAACCGACGTTCCGCACGGTTCCGATCAGCGACTCGTGCTCGACTCCGAGCTTCGCGCGCAGCCGTCGTACGTGCACGTCGACCGTCCGTGTGCCACCGAAGTAGTCGTAGCCCCAGACCTCCTGGAGCAGCTGGGCGCGGGTGAAGACCCGGCCCGGGTGCTGCGCCAGGTACTTCAGCAGCTCGAACTCCTTGAAGGTCAGGTCGAGGACCCGGCCCTTGAGCTTCGCGCTGTACGTCGCCTCGTCCACGGAGAGATCGCCGTTGCGGATCTCCATCGGGGAGTCGTCGTTGACGATCTGCTGGCGGCCCATGGCGAGCCGCAGACGGGCCTCGACCTCGGCCGGCCCCGCGGTGTCCAGCAGGACGTCGTCGATTCCCCAGTCGGCGGTGACGGCCGCGAGACCGCCCTCGGTGACGACGAGGATGAGGGGACAGCCGGGGCCCGTGGAGCGCAGCAGCTGGCACAGACTGCGCACCTGCGGGAGATCACGGCGGCCGTCGATCAGGATGACGTCGGCACCTGGGGTGTCGACGAGAGCGGGGCCTTCCGCCGGAGCCACTCGCACGTTGTGCAGGAGCAGGCCGAGGGCGGGAAGCACCTCCGTCGACGGCTGAAGGGCATTGGTAAGGAGCAGCAGAGAACTCATCGCGCCCCACCTGCCTGGGTCGTCATACGTTCGTGCACGGTTCGCTCGCCCATAACGTCTGGTTCCTCCTCGGTCCCTGCGAGGACGTTTACGGCACTGCTTTGTACGTGCGGCTCCCGCGCCCTGGGATCCGCTGTGCATTCCAAGGCCCCGTACACCTGCGGTTTCCCGCTTCGTATACAACGGTTCCGAAAGCACAAAAGGACCCGGGGGCTACGCTGCCCGAGTCCTCTGCCCAGCAGAATAGCCCACATGAGCTCAGGTCCGGCAGGTCAAGTGACGCGATCTTTCAATAGTCCACACCTTGAGACAACGTCGCGCACCTCTTTGCGGAGGTTTCTGCGCACGGACGACGGGGTGACGATCGATGCGGCGTACGACCCCGGAACGGGGCCTTCCAGTGACCTCGCGTTCATCGTGGCGCACGGGTTCACGGGCGATCTGGACCGTCCGCACGTGCGCCGCGCGGCCGGTGTCCTGGGACGGAACGCGGCCGTCGTCACCTTCTCCTTCCGTGGTCACGGCAGATCCGGCGGGCGCTCCACGGTCGGCGACCGCGAGGTTCACGACCTGGCTGCCGCGGTGGCCTGGGCGCGGGAACTCGGGCACACCCGGATCGCGACCGTCGGCTTCTCGATGGGCGGGTCCGTGGTCCTGCGGCACGCGGCGCTGCACTCCGTGGCCGGACAGGAGCACGAGGGGCGCACGGACGCGCATACGGACGTGGTGGTTTCGGTGAGCGCACCGGCCCGTTGGTACTACCGGGGCACTGCCCCTATGCGACGCCTGCACTGGCTGGTAACGCGGCCGGTGGGGCGGGCGGTGGGCCGCTACGGGCTGCGTACGCGCATCCACCACCGTGACTGGGACCCGGTGCCCGCCTCGCCCGTCGAGTCGGTCCCGCTCATCGCGCCCACCCCGCTCCTGATCGTCCACGGCGACCGGGACGGCTACTTCCCCGTCGACCACCCGCGTATGCTCGCCGCCGCCTCCGGCGACCACGCCGAACTCTGGCTCGAGCACGGCATGGGGCACGCCGAGAACGCGGCGGACGACGAGCTGCTGGGCCGTATCGGGGACTGGGCCGCCGCGCACGCGGGCTAGCCTGACTGTGTTCGACGGCTTCACAGAAACCGACGATGTTCACGGAAACCGACGGTTTTCACGGAAACCACTGGTTGCGGAAACCACTGATTGAGGAACGAGATGGCAAAGGGCACGGTGCGTTACTGGGCCGCCGCCAAGGCCGCGGCAGGCATCGCCGAGGAGCCGTACGACGCCGGCACGCTCGCCGAGGCGCTCGACGGGGCCCGCGAGCGACACCCCGGCGAACTCGTCCGCGTCCTGCGGCGATGCTCCTTCCTCATCGACGGTGACCCCGTGGGCACCCGCGAGCATGAGACGGTACGGCTGGCCGAGGGCGGCACGGTCGAGGTGCTCCCGCCGTTCGCAGGAGGGTGAGCGAGACGATGAGCGAGCAGCCGTATGAGGGTGCGTACGAGGGATACGACCCCTACCAACAGGCCCACCCGCAGCCGCAGGCCGAGTGGCAGCCGCAGTACACCCAGCAGTGGGAGGGGCAGACCTGGGAGACGCAGGCGCAGCTGCCCGTCTCGGCGGCGGAGACGGCCTATCTGCCTCCGCAGGGGTACGGCGAGCCGTCCGCCCACGGCGCCTATGGCCAGCCCCTGCCTCCGGAGGCGCCGACGCCCGCGTACGAACCCTCCGCCTATACGGCACCCGGTGATGCCGGCATGGCCCAAAGCGGTGGCGGTAGCGGCGTCGATGAGGCCGCGTCCGGCTACGGGCCCCCCACCGTCACCGGCAACCCCCGTGTCACCGACGCCCAGCGGGCCCGGGCCGAGGGGCGGTCGCCGATCATCGAGCCGGGGATGCAGCCCGCCGCGCTCACGGCGCTGCTCGGGCTGCTGCTGTCCGGTGCGGCGGCGATAGGGGAGTACGCCCTCGTCGTACCCCTCGTACTGCTGCAGGCCGTCACCGCGGCGGGATGGTTCCGGCTGAACGGGATGTGGCCGGCCCGGCAGGGCATCGCGCTGGCGTTCGCCGGTGCGCTGACCGCGGATGTCGCGCTGCTCGTGGCGGGCCGGGAGAACGGGCCCGCCGCGATCCTCGGCACCCTCGGCGTGTGGGTGCTGCTCACGCTCGTCCTGCAACTGCGCAGCCACGCCGACCCCGACACCCGGATGTACGGCCTGATGGCGACCGTCGCCTCGGCGGCGCTGTCGATCGTCGCGGCCGGGCACCTCGCGGCGGAACCGGACGCCGTCACGGCGGGCGCGGCCGCGGTCGCCGTGGCGATCCTCGCCCGTGCGCTGCCGCTGCCTACGGGGGCCTCCGTCGTGGTGGCGCTGCTGGCCGCCGCGGGCGCCGGAATCGCGGTGGGCGGGATGACGGACCTGGGTTCCCAGGGCGCCTTCCTCGGCCTCGCCGCGGGGGCGTGCGCCCTCATCGGCCATCGGGTCGCCAGTTACGACTACCCGTCCCGTTTCGTGCACTTGACCGCGGGCGTCGCCCTGCCGCTGGCGGCGGCGGCCCCGGCGATCTATCTGCTGGGCCGGGCGCTGGGCTGAGCATTCTTGGCCTGCCCGCACCCGCGCGGGGTGCCCTGTCACAGGTGATCGACAACTCCGCCGCAAACCACCCCGGAGGGTTACGCTCGCGCTCAACGGCCACTCGGCCGTTGACACCGGGCCGGCCGAGGCGGGGGAAACACCGAGCATGCGCGCACTGCGAATAATCCTGATCGTCGTCGTCATCCTGGGCGGTTTGTTCGTGATCGCGGACCGGGTGGCGGTCGGATTCGCGGAGAACAAGGCGGCGGACCGGATCAAGAGCACCGAAGGGCTGGCCAGCACCCCCGACGTGTCCATCAAGGGCTTTCCCTTCCTCACCCAGGTCGCCGGCGGCGAACTCGACGACGTGAAGATCGGCATCAAGGACTACGAGGCGTCGACGGGCGGCACGAACGCGGCGACCAGCACGATCCGCATCGACGACCTCAACGCCGAGATGCACGGCGTCGTCTTCAACGGCGACTACAGCTCCGCCACCGCCAACAGCGCCACCGGCACCGCGACCATCGCGTACGCCGAGCTGCTGAAGGCCGCGAAGTCGGAGCCCGCGCAGGTCGCCCCCGGTGTCACCGCCCGGGTCATCGGGCTCTCCGACGGCGGCAACGGCAAGATCAAGGTGACGGTCACGGCGACCGTCCTCGGCACCAAGGTGCCCCAGCCGGTCTCCGTACTCAGCTCCGTCAGCGTCTCCGGCGACACGGTGAAGGTGCACGCCGACTCCCTGCCCAAGCTGGGCGTCGAGCTCGCCGAGGGGCGCATCCGCGCGATCACCGACTTCCAGCAGAAGATCGACAAACTGCCCGGCGGCATCCAGCTCGACAAGGTCGAGGCGGCCAAGGAGGGCGTCGACATCTCGGTGCGGGGTTCGAACGTCAAGCTGGTCGGGTAGGACGGCTCTTTGGTAGGGGAACGGTTGTCCGAAAGGCGAGACGTCCCCGTCCGTCCAGCAGATGGGCTGACGGTGTGATGACCGATACAGCCGCCCGGCGAGCGGGTGTCCTCGGCCTCGACGGCCACCCCATCTCACATCACGGACGATCGCGTCTCAGGATTCGACACGCCGGTGACATGCCCGCCTGTCCGTCCCTACGATCGACACCATGAAGCGACAGGCGGATCTTACGAAGCGGCGGGCAGTAGACCTGTGCCGCGTCGCCGCCATGCTCTGTCGCACTTTCTGAGCGGAAGCGTTCGTACTTCCGCGAGCCGGGCCCTTCGACCTCTCTCGTCGGGGCCACCCTTGCGCAGAGCAGCCGTAATCGGCGTGACCGCGCACCCCTCTCCAACGCACCACCCCGCCGCAACTGCCCCGGAGGAGAACGAGCATGAGCCGCAGCGACGTCCTGGTAGACGCCGACTGGGTCCAGGCCCACCTGGACGACCCGAACGTGGCCGTCGTCGAGGTCGACGAGGACACGTCCGCGTACGAGAAGAACCACATCAAGAACGCCATCCGGATCGACTGGACCAAGGACCTCCAGGACCCGGTCCGTCGTGACTTCATCGACCAGGAGGGCTTCGAGAAGCTCCTCTCGTCGAAGGGCATCGCCAATGACACGCTGGTCGTGCTCTACGGCGGCAACAACAACTGGTTCGCCTCGTACGCCTACTGGTACTTCAAGCTGTACGGCCACGAGAACGTGAAGCTGCTCGACGGCGGCCGCAAGAAGTGGGAGCTGGACTCCCGCGACCTGGTCGTCGAGGTGCCCGAGCGTGCCGCGACCGACTACAAGGCCAAGCCCCAGAACACGGCCATCCGCGCCTTCCGTGACGACGTCGTCGCCGCGATCGGCTCGCAGAACCTGGTCGACGTGCGCTCGCCCGACGAGTTCAGCGGCAAGCTGCTCGCCCCGGCGCACCTGCCGCAGGAGCAGTCGCAGCGTCCGGGCCACGTCCCGTCCGCCCGCAACATCCCGTGGTCGAAGAACGCCAACGACGACGGCACCTTCAAGTCGGACGACGAGCTCAAGGAGCTCTACGCCGAGGAGCAGGTCGACCTCGCCAGGGACACCATCGCGTACTGCCGTATCGGTGAGCGTTCCGCGCTCACCTGGTTCGTGCTGCACGAGCTGCTCGGCGTGGAGAACGTCAAGAACTACGACGGCTCCTGGACCGAGTACGGCTCCCTCGTCGGCGTCCCGATCGAGCTCGGCGCCAACAAGTAACCCTCAAGGCCTGAAGGACGGAAACGAATATGTGTGGAGCGAAGGCCGGCGGCCCGGACGCCTCGACGATCAAGCCCGGTGAGACCACGATCCAGGGGCAGGTGACCCGCGACGGCGAGCCGGTGACGGGCTACGTCCGTCTGCTGGACTCGACCGGCGAGTTCACCGCGGAGGTTCCCACCTCCGCCACGGGCCAGTTCCGCTTCTACGCGGCCGAGGGCACCTGGACCGTACGGGCCCTGGTCCCCGGCGGCACCGCGGACCGCACGGTCGTCGCCCAGACGGGTGGCCTCGCAGAGGTCGCCATCGCCGTCTGACGGCACCTGCAGAGCGGCCGAAGGGCCGCACCCCCGGGGGTTGGACGCTTACCGGATCGGGGTGCGGCCCTTCGGCATGCCCCATGCTGCGGCCTTCGGCGGGGGGTCTGTGTGGGTGCGGCGCCGTCGTCGCCGGATGCTCGCACCGATCCGGTGTCGCGGACCTGTCCTTTGACGTACGTACGCCCGACGCCGGCACGTGCCCCCTCCTTGACGCGCTGCTTCGCAGGCTTCGCAGCGCTGCGCCGGACTCCGTCCGGCGGCCTTCGGCGGGGGGTCTGTGTGGGTGCGGCGCCGTCGTCGCCGGATGCTCGCACCGATCCGGTGTCGCGGACCTGTCCTTTGACGTATGTACGCCCGACGCCGTCACGTGACCCCTCCTTGACGCGCTGCTCGCACTGCTTCGCAGGCTTCGCAGCGCTGCGCCGGACTCCGTCCGGCGGCCTTCGGCGGGGGGTCTGCGTGGGTGCGGCGCCGTCGACGCCCGATGCCCGCACCGATCCCGTGTCGCGGACCTACCCTTGACGTATGTACGCCCGACGCCGTCACGTGTACTTCGCCATGATGGGCACCTGCATCGCCCTCTTCGTCCTGGCCTGGGGAGTCGTGCGCATCTGGTCGATCCCGGTGGCTGTCGGGATGTGCGTGGTGGCGATGGTGATTCCGCCGGTCGCCGCGATGGTCGCCAACCGGCGCGGCCCCGAGGACCGGTGGTGGGACGACCCGTCCGGGGACGCGAAGTCCGACGAGTGGTGGGATGAGCTGGACGGTAAGAAGCGGCGGCAGTAAGAAGGCGCTCATGGGGCGTACGAGATTGTCCACCGTGGTGTTCGATGCGCCTGACGCGCATGGGCTGGCCGGCTTCTACCGGCGTCTACTCGGGTACGTGGTGCGCGCGGAGGAGCCGGACTGGGTGCTCATCGGCCCGACGTACGGCGGCACCGCGCTCGCTTTCGAGACGGAGCGGCTCTACACGCCGCCGGTCTGGCCCGCCGGCCCCGGCGACCAGCGGATGATGCTGCACCTCGACATCGAGGTCGACGATCTGGCCGAGGAGACGGCCCGCGCCGTGGCCGAGGGCGCCACGCTCGCCGACTACCAGCCCCAGGAGGACGTACGGGTCCTCCTGGACCCGGCGGGGCACCCCTTCTGCCTCTGGGTGCACACGCGTCACTCGCGCCGGCCGAGTCGGACGCCTCAGTAGACCAGCGCCTGCGTCTCGTCGGCCATCGCTTCCTGCACGAACACCTGCGCGCCCGCGATGCGTACGCCCTCCAGGACGTCCTTCTCCGTGATCTCGCGACGGGCCGCGCACTGTGTGCACAGGGTGATCCGCCCAGCCGCCAGGATCGAGTCGATCAGGCCCGGCAGCGGCGCCGCGTGCGGAAGCTCGAACTCGGCGGCGCGGCCCGGCAGCGCGAACCACGACGACTCGCCGGTCAGCCAGAGGGACACATCGACGCCGCTGGCCACCGCCACCGCCGCCACGGTGAACGCCTGCGAGCAGCGTTCCGGGGCGTCCGCCCCCGCCGTCACCTTGATCACGAGCTTCTTCGCCATGCCCGAATGGTAGTCCGAATCGTGATCACCGCCCGCGCGAAACCGACCACCGCCGAGGTCGACGACGTCAGCCGCTACACGTACGCCGCGGCCAAGCCGTACGGCGCCGAGCAGGTCAGGCAGGCGTACCTGGTCGCCGGGGGCACCTTCGGACTGGTGGTGCAGTCCCGCGAGGGCGGTGCGCCGGCGGTCCCGTTCCAGCGGACGGTGATCCTGCAGAGCCAGCCGCTCGGCTGAGTCACCGGCAAGGCGTACCTCACGGAGAGCGCCGGGCCCCGGCCGACTAAGCTGGGACCCGGCTCTAGTACCGCCCACCCCGCTCATCCGAGGAGCACCCCGTGGAGATCTTCTTCGAAACCCTGCTGGTCCTGGTCTGCGTCGGCGTTCTCGCCTTCGCCGGGCTGACCGTGAAGAAGCTGTACCAGGGCCAGCGCTGACCACCGTCAAGGAACTGCCGACCTCATGATCGAGATCCCGTCCGACCTCCACAAGGACCTCGTCCCCCTCGCCTTCCTGCTCGGCGACTGGGCCGGCGCAGGCGTCCACGACTTCCCCGGCTCCGAGAAGTGCAACTTCGGGCAGGAGGTCTCCTTCACCCATGACGGCCGGGACTTCCTGGAGTACCACTCGCACACCTGGGTGCTCGACGCGGACGGGAACAAGGTCAGGCCGCTGGAGACCGAGTCCGGTTTCTGGCGCATCGACTCCGGCCGCAAGGTCGAGGTCGTCATGACCCGCGACGACGGCGTCGTCGAGATCTGGTACGGCGACCTGGCCGACAAGAAGCCACAGATCGACCTGGTCACGGACACCGTGGCGCGCACGGCCGCGTCCGGTCCCTACAGCGGCGGCAAGCGCCTGTACGGGTACGTGCACAGCGACCTCATGTGGGTCGGCGAGAAGCAGACCCCCGAGGTCGAACTGCGCCCCTACATGTCCGCGCATCTGAAGAAGGTCGTCACCCCGGAGGACGTCGAGCGCTGGGCCAAGGCCCTGCCGGACGACATGCCGGACGACGGGATCGCCTTCTTCAAGTAGTTCATCAGGTCGGCACCACCGGGAATGGTCCTAGACTTCCAGTGTGGTGAGCACCGACTGGAAGAGCGACCTCAGGCAGCGCGGCTATCGGCTGACGCCGCAGCGTCAGCTTGTCCTCGAAGCCGTGGACACCCTGGAGCACGCGACCCCCGACGACATCCTCGTGGAAGTGAGGAAGACCGCGTCGGGGGTCAACATTTCCACGGTCTACCGGACCCTGGAGCTTCTGGAGGAGCTGGACCTGGTCAGCCATGCGCACCTGGGGCACGGCGCGCCGACGTACCACCTCGCCGACCGGCACCACCACATCCATCTGGTGTGCCGCGACTGTACGAACGTGATCGAGGCCGATGTCTCGGTCGCCGCCGAGTTCACCGCGAAGCTCCGGGACACGTTCGGCTTCGAGACGGACATGAAGCACTTCGCGATCTTCGGCCGCTGCAAGGATTGTTCGCTCAAGAGTTCAACTATCAAGTCGTAGGCTTAGGTCTATGAAGAGTCCCCTCCTGTCTCTGCCCGGCGCCGTTCCCGCCGAGGGCGTGGACGAAGCCGTCGCCGCCCACTACGGCGACCTGTTCCGTGAGCAGCGCGCCCTCGCCGACGGCACCGGCTTCGTGGACCTCTCGCACCGCGGCGTCGTCACCGTCACCGGCGACGACCGGCTCAGCTGGCTGCATCTGCTGCTCACCCAGCACGTCACGGACCTGCCGGTGGGCCGCGCCACCGAGGCGCTGATCCTCTCCGCGCACGGTCACATCGAGCACGCGCTGTATCTCGTCGACGACGGCACGACGGTGTGGATGCACACAGAACCCGGCACCCAGGACGCGCTGATCGCGTACCTGGAATCGATGAAGTTCTTCTACCGCGTCGAAGTCGCCGACCGGACGGGCGACTTCGCGGTCGTGCACCTGCCGGCCGGTTCCATCGCCGAGGTCCCCGAGGGCGCCGTCGTACGCGAGACGCCGTACGGGCGTGATCTGTTCCTGCCGCGTGCGGGGCTGGAGGCGTACGCCGAGAAGGCAGGACCCGCGGCCGGGCTGCTGGCCTACGAGGCGCTGCGCGTCGAGCACCACCGCCCGCGCCTCGGCTTCGAGACCGACCACCGCACCATCCCGCACGAGCTGGGCTGGATCGGCACCGCGGTGCATCTCCAGAAGGGCTGCTACCGCGGCCAGGAGACGGTCGCTCGCGTGCAGAACCTGGGCAAGCCTCCGCGCCGCCTCGTCTTCCTGCATCTCGACGGAAGCGAGGTCCATCTGCCGCCGCACGGCACGGAGCTGCGTCTGGCGGACGAGGGCCCGGACGGCCGCAAGATCGGTTTCATCACGACGTCCGTACGCCATCACGAGCTGGGCCCGATCGCGCTGGCGCTGGTGAAGCGGAACGTGCCGTTGGACGCGCCGCTGATGGCGGACTCGACGGCGGCGGCGCAGGAGGTCGTGGTCGAGCCATAGGGCCCTGCATCCTCTGTACCCCCTATGTCCCCTACGCGGCCCCTACATCTCCACGAGGACCGTGAACGGGCCGTCGTTCGTCAGCGAGACGCGCATCTGGGCGCCGAAGCGGCCCGTCGCCACCGTCGCGCCCAAGGCGCGGAGTTGGGCGACCACCTCGTCGACCAGGGGCTCGGCCACCTCGCCGGGGGCGGCGGCGTTCCAGGTGGGGCGGCGGCCCTTACGTGCGTCGCCGTACAGGGTGAACTGGCTGATGACGAGCAGCGGCGCGTCGATGTCCGAGCAGGACTTCTCGTCGGCCAGCATCCGGAGGGACCAGAGTTTTCGGGCGAGTTGGGCCGCCTTCTCCTTGGTGTCGTCGTGCGTGACCCCGACGAGGACGCACAGCCCCTCACCGCTGATCTCGCCGACCGTCTCGCCCGCTACGACGACGCTCGCGCCGTCCACCCTCTGCACCACCGCACGCATGCCGACCATCATGCCGTGCGGGCCCTTCGCGTGATTTCCGGGGTCCCGAACCCCCCATCTGGGGCCGATCGGGGGCACTCGGTCACATAGCGGCCACTTGGGGTGGCACGATGCGGTGTGTTGCGGTGCATACGTGGGGTGGACCGCGCCGGTCGAGGGGACGGTAGAGGCAGATGAGCACACCGAGTACAGGGCAGCCGCCCGGAGTCGTGTCATTGACCCGTACGGGCGTGCGGGCCGGGAGGGTGACGGTCCGGCCGCCGGTGCAGCGCACCGACAGCGGCCCGCTGGCGGTCGAGCCGCCCCCGCACGACCTCGACCTGCTACGGCTGCCCGAACTGCGCACGCTGCGGCGGGACGCCCAGCGCGACGAGGCCGACCTCAGCTATGTGCGGCGGCTGCTCCAGGGACGTATCGACATCCTGCGCGCGGAGCTGGCGCGCCGCGGAGGGCTGCGGTTGCCCTCACTCGCGACCGGACAGCCGTCGCTCACCGACTCCGTGGAGCCGTCGGTCGTCGAACGGCTCCCGGAGATCCTGACGGACGCGCCCGCCCGGCACCGTTCGTCGGCCCGCCATGTGACGGTGGGCACACCGCACGGCGAGGAGTACCGGCGACTGGCCGCCGACATGCTCTCCGAGGTCCAGCTGTCCGACCTCGAGGCCCGCACGGACGACGAGCTGGGCGCGGGAATGGGACGGCTCGTCCGGTACGAGCAGCAGGTGTCCCGGCGGCGTCAGCAGCTGCAGCGCACGGCCGACGATTGCAGCGCCGAGATCGCCCGCAGGTACCGTGAAGGCGAAGCACAAGTAGACGACCTGCTCATGTGACGCGGCGGCCCCGGCGATCCCGGGGCCGCGCGGCGGCCACGACGGCCCCGCGGGGCCGGGAGCCCGGCAGCCGGGCCGGCCCCGGCCCGGTTCCGTGGCCCCGTGGACATGGGGGGCGCTCCGGGACGGCCCGGGTGGCGCCCTCCGAGTGGGTCCCCGTCCCGGAAGGCCACCGCCGATGTCCGTCTCTCCCGCCACGCCCGCAGGCTCGCCGATACCCGGCGTACCTCCTGTCCTCGCCGAGGTCGTACGTTCCGGCTTCGTCGAGGGACGTCATCGCGGCAGCCTGGTGCTGCTGGCCTCGGACGGGTCGGTCGAGCTGGCGCTCGGGGAGGTGGCGGCGGCGGTCTTCCCGCGCTCGTCGAACAAGCCCATGCAGGCGGCCGGTGTGCTGCGCGCCGGGCTGGACCTGGCCGGGGAGCGGCTCGCCCTCGCCGCCGCGAGCCACTCCGGGGAGGGCTTCCACCGCGACCTCGTCCAGAAGATGCTGGGCGAGTACGGGCTGACGGCGGCGCAGTTGCAGTGCCCTGCGGATCTTCCGCTCGACGTGGCCGAGGCCGAGACCTACCTCGCCTCGGGCGCCGTACGCGACCGGGTCACCATGAACTGCTCCGGCAAGCACGCGGCGATGCTCGCGGTGTGCGCGCTGCGGGGCTGGCCCACGGAGTCGTACCTCGACCCTGGGCACCCCCTCCAGCAGCTGATCCACTCCGTGGTCGAGGAGGCGGCCGGGGAGCCGGTCGCCGCCGTCGGCACGGACGGTTGTGGGGCGCCGCTGATGGCCATCAGCCTCACCGGCCTCGCACGCGCCTTCCGCTCCTTCGTCCTCGCGGCGCCCGGGTCCGCCGAGCGGCGCGTCGCCGACGCGATGCGCGCGCACCCCGAGTACGTCGCCGGTACGCGCCGTCCTGACACCTGGCTGATGCGCGAGGTCCCGGGCGCCCTGTCCAAGATGGGCGCGGAGGCCGTGCAGGCCGTCGCCCTCCCGGACGGCCGGGCCCTCGCCTTCAAGATCGACGACGGCGGGGGGCGGGCGTTGGGGCCTGTGCTGGCCCGCGCGCTGGCCCTGCTGGGCGTGGACGCGCCAGTGGTGTCGCGGATCGGGCGGGCGCCGCTGCTGGGCGGCGGCCAGGAGGTCGGGGAGATCCGCCCGACGTTCTGAGAACAGGCGTTTTTCGCCTCCCTTCGCCCCTACCCGTCCGTACCTGGGGGGCTCCGCCCCCCGGACCCCCCCGAGCAATGAACAACCCCGACGGCGAGTGAAGTACGGGGGGTTTGGGGCGGAGCCCCCCAACGAGGGGCCCGGTGGG